>NZ_JAAHHE010000419.1:0-4804 GCF_010692525.1 Moorena sp. SIO3B2 | reverse complement strand
CCTTGTCGATTTTCCGGATAGTAATAATTAAAACGACAGGATTACCCGCTAGTTCTAGCCCTAAATCAAATAAATCAATCAGTTTAGCTCGTTCTTGCTGGTCTTCGGTATTTCTAAATGCTGGTCTAAGTTTTGGAGACAGCAAATCGCTAACCGACTGCCAACCTACTTCAAAATTACCCTTCAACCATTCCAGTAATTTTACGACATTTGATTCCAGCTCTGGTAATGGCTCTGGTAATTGGTTAATTAACTGTTCAAGAGACTGGATTTTACTAATCTCCAAGCTTCCTTCTACTGCAGTTTTGGCAAATCCTAGCAGTTTAGCTTGATTACTTGGTTGATTAATTTCTACCACCACATAACCAACTCGCTCTTGGCGACTTTCTGGTGGTATGTCACAAATTTTATCACCAGGTAAAACAGGACGACATTCCAATTTTCCCCAATCTTTAACCATCAATTCGGATACATTCATTAGCGATCGCAGGGCTGGATTACTGCTATCACTTGCTGGTAAATCTGTTTCTACTTCCAGACACTGTAAGTAGAAATTTACTGCATAAACCGCTAATGTATTTAGGTAAACGTCTTGAGCTTTATCCGGTTCGTGCTGTTCCCGACTAAAGCTTTCTGCTAGTTGATACCAATCTCTGGTAATAGGCACAGAAAATGCTAATTTTTCCGTTAAGTTATTCATGGTTACTCTCTCGATACATTGAATCTTATTAGTTAGTTATTCCTGCAAGTATTCCTTAAACGTGTCAGCAAAATACTTGCAACAGCGCCAGTAGAAACTTTGCACCGTTGACGCTTGCTTTGGCTCTAACCCAACTGCTACAGCAGTCTCTTTCCAACTCTTCCGGTCGAGGTATAAAAGAGCAATAGTTCTGAAGTTGGCCTGAGGATGTCCTTTAACGTGTTTGCTGGCAAACAGCCCGTCAGAGTCTTCTTCAATACACTGACGTACAAGCTGTGAAGGTAACGGAGTTTCTTCTGGTTGGGCAACGGTATCTAAATAGGTCATACCTGATTGATTGACTTTACCCCCATCGGAAGAGTTTATTGGTGCATCTAGTGAGTACTCCTTTCCCCCTTTGGTATGTCGTTTCTTGGCATCAATCAACCGCCACTTGAGGACACTATTAATCCAGTTAATCACCGGACCTCTCGGTTCATAAGTGTCAATTTTTTTGAACACATACAACCAAGTCTCTTGAAGTGCTTCATCGTAAACCTCCTGGGGAATGTCATATCCCCTGCGAGATAATTTGCCGGATGCTTGAATCCTGTGAATCAGCCGAGTCAGGACGAGACGACGGCCACAGCTTTTTGGGGAATGCTGTTGAGCTTCCAAAGCTAGCTGTTGTAGTCGTTCCTCCAGTTCGTCCATAGGTTAACTCCATCTCAATCCATCTCCTGGATTTACCTTTCTAAATAACTAACGGTGGCCAACCCCGGATTCTATGCAAAGTCGGAAAAAATTTTTGAAATGGGCTCTCTAGCTCGATTTGGCATGGAATCGGTCTTTGAGAAAGTTAACAAAAACAGATGAGGCTGTTGTTTTTATTCCTGCCCATGTATAATCCTAAAACCATCAAGGGTTGGCTAGTCGGACTGATTGCTATTCCTGTGATCTGGTCAGCCTACTCCGAGTATCAAGGTAAACCCTTTACCAAAACCAGTGATGTGATCAATTCCCTGGTGCAAGTCACAGTATTAGTCGATGCCCTTCTCAAGCAAGAAGATTCAGACAATAACTAATTGTGAGCTTTTGGCTGGTTTTGAATGCGATCGCTAAACTGGCATCTTGGTAGAACTGGCATCTTGGTAGAACTGGCATCTTGCCAGTTTCATTAATTTCATCTTGGGTAGAACTGGCATCTTGCCAGTTTCAATTTGGGTAGAACTGGCATCTTGCCAGTTTCAATTTGCGTAGAACTGGCATCTTGCCAGTTTCATTAGAATCAACTAACTATAAATGACCACTTGTATAATCGGAATAGATGGCGGTGCCAGTAAAACCCTTTGTGTAGTGATCAACCACCAAGGTCAAATCCTAGGTCGAGGAGAAGCTGATGCCTCCAATTATCACACCGTTGGTATCAAAACCGCTTTCGCCTCCCTAGAATCAGCCATTCGCCTAGCCACCCAAGAAGCTTCCGCTAAACTGTCCATGGAATCAGTCACAGTGGAAGCGATGTGTTTGGGATTAGCCGGTGTTGGTCGTCCACGAGATATAGAAGTAGTGCGAGGCTTCGTCCCACAGTTGTTGTCAAGTCAGACAATTCCGGTCACTTGGGCATTGCTCCCCTCTAATGTTGTGATTTGTGATGATGCTTTGATTGCCTTAGTAGGGGGAGTCGGTAAGCCTGTGGGAGTTGTTGCGATCGCAGGCACCGGCTCAATCGTTTTTGGACGCA
The DNA here is from genome assembly GCF_010692525.1 of Moorena sp. SIO3B2. Lineage (NCBI taxonomy): Bacteria > Bacillati > Cyanobacteriota > Cyanophyceae > Coleofasciculales > Coleofasciculaceae > Moorena > Moorena sp. SIO3B2. The sequence goes on along the minus strand of NZ_JAAHHE010000419.1, from coordinate 2,381 downwards.
ATGCCCAGGGAAATACCAAGCGAGTTGGTGGCTGGGGGCATATCCTAGGAGATGTTGGCAGTGCCTATCACATTGCCGTGTCTGGATTACGAGCCGCTATGAAAGCCTATGATGGCTGCGCAGTAACTAGTCTAACAACAACTAGTCTTCAGGAGCGCTTCACCACCCATCTAAATTTATCAGACTTCAATTATATCACAGATGTAATTTATCAGCCAGGGTGGGGAGTCAAAGAAATTGCTTCCTTAGCACCAATTGTGGATCAAGCAGCCGCTGAAGGCGATCAGGTAGCCATTAGCATTATCGAAGATACCGTTAATCAACTAGCCAAAGCTACCCAAGTTGTAATTGAAAGCGTATTTGCTCCTGACTCAGCATGTGAGGTAGTAACCACCGGAAGTGTATGGCATGGTCTTTCCTCAATCCGTCAGGGATTTGAATCATCTCTTGTCATGCTTAGCCCTAATGCTAAGGTGATTTGGCCTCGCCATCAGCCTGCTTATGGTGCCGGTTTGTTAGGGTTGCTGACCCTAGGCAAAAGGCAAAAGGCAATAGGCAATAGGCAAGAGGCAAGAGGCAATAGGCAATAGTAACCCACCCCTAACCCCAGGGTCGAGGTAGGGTGTAGCACTGTCAGCTATCAGCGTGTCGCGTATCAGCTGATGGGCATAGGGCACGCTACTTGATGTGCTGATGGGCATAGGGCACGCTACACCGAACAGCTTTTGAATAAGCGATGCAGCGCGGTCTTGGGGGAAACCCCCATGAGCGACTGCATCAAGACAACAGGCAAGCATTCGTTTAATAGTCACGAAAGTCACAGGTTAGAAGCCTGTGCCACAAAGCTGACGGCTGACGGCTGACCGCTGAATGCTTACATTACTTGGGCAAATGTTGAGTAAACTCATCTAGGGAGTTAACCGTTAATGCTGTTGCCATCAACTCTTCTAATTGTTCGAGAGTTAAGGCTTGAATTTTCAGAGATATCTCGACAGGAATCTCTGAAAATCGCAGTTTAAGGATGCGCTCTAAACTGCCTCGACGTTCTTGTTGGATGCCTTGTTCAATCCCTTGTTCAATCCCTTGTTCAATCCCTTGAGCAAGACCCTCTTGTAAAATCTCTTGATACCAGGGTGATTCTCGTAATACTGTCATATCCCACCTCATGATTTGTTGAATTAACGGTATTTCTAATACAAAACTAGCAAAAAATGCTAATAGCGGTTCTAGTTGATTTAAGGTTTGATCCGCTCGTAAAGCCTGCACCGCTGACCGCAATTTCGATTCACTACCACCTCCAAATAAGATCGGGACAAATGGAAATAGGGGAGGCAAAGGTTGTCCTAATACTAATTCAGCATCTACTTCCCACAGATTAATTACCCGATAATCTTGACGAGCTTTTAATCCCATGAATTCACTGTCGTAACAGTCAACGATTGTGACCGTGCTTGGGGGCGGTAAGATATTAATTAATACCGGATAAGCGGATAGGTTGTATTTCTCCTCAGCTAAAGCCACATAATTGCGCATTCGCTGAGGCATGTTCTGGTCATAGCGTAGTTGTAATTCATTGAGAATCAGAAATTCCGAGTGTTCAGGACTAGACGCTTTTATAATCACATCGCTTTCGCGACTAATCCATTGGAACTCAGCATCGAGTAACTGAGATGCCCGCACTTGGGAATTACCGGTTACCCATTGCACCCAAGCATTAGGAGCGAGACTGATTAGGCGTTTGCTGCCAATATCTGCACGTTTTGTCATACAATTGATCCAATTAAGACTAATTATTGACTTACGCCCACCCCACGGTCGAGGTGGGGTGTGGCCTTATTTAATTAATTAGGCAAATGTTGAGTAAACTCATCTAGGGAGTTAACCGTTAATGCTGTGGCCATCAACTCTTCTAATTGTTCGAGAGTTAAGGCTTGAATTTTGACGGATATCTCTGAAGGAATCTCGGAAAATCGCAGTTTAAGGATGCGCTCTAAACTGCCTCGACGTTCTTGTTGGATGCCTTGTTCAATCCCTTGTTCAATCCCTTGAGCAAGACCCTCTTGTAAAATCTCTTGATACCAGGGCGATTCTCGTAATACTGTCATATCCCACCTCATGATTTGTTGAATTAAGGGTATCTCTAAAACGAAGCTAGCAAAAAAAGCTAAGAGCGGTTCTAGTTGATTTAAAGTTTGATCCGCTCGTAAAGCCTGCACTGCTGAGCGCAATTTTGATTCACTACCACCACCTTTTCAAATTGGGACAAATGTAAATAAGGGAGGCAAAGGTTGTTCTAATACTAATTCAGCATCTACTTCCCAGAGATTAATTACCCGATAATCTTGACGGGCCTTTAATCCCATGAATTCGCTTTCGTAGCA
>NZ_JAAHHE010000418.1:0-4833 GCF_010692525.1 Moorena sp. SIO3B2 | reverse complement strand
ACCAGACAGGCAGCACCACAGTCAGAACCACTCTGTTGGGCAAAAAACGGATAGCGCCGGATCACTCGCTGCCACAAATGACCAACTTTTTGAGTAGGGCTAGGAAAGTAAGCTTTGCTAATGGTTTCCCTGGGCTTTTCGTCTCCTGAGGTGGGGATATCTTTCTTCTCCCCCACTCCCCATACTTCCCCCACTCTCCCTTTCTCCCCCTCTCCCAAAGCACTCTCTGACGGCATCAGCAGGGAATTTTGCCCTTGGGCCTGACGATAAAAATGCTCGCGGATTTGGGGATGTTTGCTAATCAGGGGAAATAACAGTTCCGGAGTTAGATAACAGAGCTTGGTTTTGAGGGAGGCTCTGGCTGAGTAGGACTCAAAAGACTCTTCTGGAAAGAAAGTACACTCCCCAAAAGAGGCTCCGGCTTTTAGGTTAGTAATTAACTCCCCCGCGCTATTAATCAGTCTGACCTTTCCAGAAATCACAATATAGACCCCAGCCTCGGCCTCTGTTGACTGCCAAAATTGACCAACCGTTGGCTCGCGATATTTTATTTGTTTGAGACAGCGTGATACCTCTAATTCTGAAAGACCATGCCCTAGAGTATGGGCGAGTTGCTGAGGAGAAATCAGTTGATTAGATGTAGGATTAGATCTAGATATATGTCGAACCATAATCTCATGCCATGTTGCTGGGATTGAATAGCCAAAAACCATTGGACTCGGAGCCATTAGCGGATTTCAGGTCAGAAATTAAGATGCTGTGACCATCCTTTTCCCGTCCGCTAGCTGATTTAACCTTTGTCCGTTTTGGTATCGTCGATAATCCCATCTCCTTGAGCAATCGTTGCAGGTGGCGATTGCTCAGTTCAATCCCGAATTCTTTTGCCAGATGTTTGTTTAACCAATTCACTGTCCAACGGCGAAAGGAATAACCATAATCCCGGGGACTCTGGTTAATCAGTTCTTTCAAACGGTCTAAATACTGCTCATTGACTGCCTTGGGGCGACCAATTGGACAATCCTGCCATTGGTGAGCCATCCCACTACGAGCAATATGCATCCAATGTCTTACTGTTGCGGCACAACACCCCAAGGTTTGACAAATTTCCGTTTGAGATTTGCCCTGATCTGCCAATAACATAATTTGAATCCGCTGACGGTAGGACTCATGTAAATCCTCTTCTAGACTTTTTTGGAGTAGTTTGCTTTGGAATGGTGTTAAATAATGACTTTTAAGAATTTTGGCTTCTTTACCTTGCTCGTTGTTCATATCAATCGGTTTTCTATGTACAACAGCCCTAAATTGGGCAGTTTTAACATTCATTGAATGTAAGCTATCAGCCGTCAGCTATCAGCTTATGTGCTACGCACACGCTACGCGAACAGCGGTCAGTAATCAGCTATCAGGTATCAGCCTATGGGATAGGTCCCAGCGTTGAAGCCTGTGCCACGCTACTTGAGGTGCTATCAGCTCAAGGCTGACGGCTGACGGCTGACGGCTGACTGCTTAGTAATGAGCTATTTATAAACCCTATATAAACCCCAATAATTAATCGAGCACAATCAACTTACACTTCCAAGACAGATAATTTGAACCTTGATGTAAGTAATTAGGAGTTCAATAATAGTTGAATCAAATCTTGGTATTGATGGCTGAAGTATCTCCCACAAAAGATTATATAATTAGTCGGATTAAAATCAAAATTTACCATTAATAAATCCTGAAATATTGTCCATATTTGCTCCACACATATGGAATAATAATTGACAAAAATTAACAGAATATTAAAAAGGTTTATCCGAGTAATTATCACTAAAACAATGGTTATATAAAGGTTATCGCTTTCACGAAAAATTAACTAAAACTTTAACTCTATAAAGCTTTGATAAAAAAAACTTTTATCAGATAAAATTCCATAGTTTATTCCTTTATCCACAATGGATGTAATCTGTAATTATCAGGGGATTGGAATTAGCCACTAGCCGGGACCTTAGCACCGATGAAGTGAGCATCACTGAAGGCTGACAAGGCTGCTTGTCACACCTGAATGCTATAGCTAGTTTTTTGATTGGAGTGGAAGCCTGAGTTAATGCAGTTCCCTGGGTAAGACTTTAAAGGTGAGTGTCATACTTCACCATGTGCCCCATGAGCTGAGTGTCTTGGTCCGCAAACCATTACGATGGCTGCAAGCTGCTACATGTATAAGCAATCTTGAGTTGGTAGTAACGGCTTCTTTGTCTATTATTCTTAATCACACCCAATGCTGACAGTACCCAAAAGGGTACTGTTTCACTGCACTTTCTGTGTTAAGGCAATATGCACAATATGCATTGATAGCAGTTATCCATTGAAAACTGCTATCAACCACAACTAGGATTACATTAAAAATCTGAAGGGGGCTTGGGGAGAACTGGTTGAGGAAATTTTGCTTTTGCGATCGCATAACCTAAGCATTCAGTGCTTATGCGATCGCATAACCTAAGCATTCAGTGCTTTTGCGATCGCATAACCTAAGCATTCAGTGCTTTTGCGATCGCATAACCTAAGCATTCAGTGCTTTTGCGATCGCATAATATCAAGTCCGGTTGAATACCCATAATAAAAGTGTATCGAAGGCAGAGGGCAGAAGGCAGAAGGCAGAAGTAAAGGAGTAAGGTTTCAAAGGTAATGGTTTTTGATAACTAATTATCCGGACATGATATAACCTAAGCATTCAGCGAATGCGCTACGCGCACGCTACGCGAACAGCTAGCAGGCGCTTTAACTGCACGGGGTCGGATCAGTAAAACGAGCAGGGATTTTCAACCAGCCCCGTACCAGCACCCCCCAGGTTGTTTACTACCGACCGTTGATTAGCATTAGGCATTAGGCATGATAGCTGACAGCTGACGGCTGAATGCTTGCTGCGTCACCTTTGTCGCCCACAGGAGCTCAATCTGCTAAATTAATTTGCCACAAACCATACCAATTCCTGACTGCCAACCATACTGTAGACAGCAATCCCGCCAGGCTCAAAGTCAAACCAGTGTAAGGAACCAGTAACCCAAACACAGGTAGTATCGCTCCAGCAATCGTACATACCACTGCTGCGGAAGAAGTATAACGGGTTTTCCCTAACCCCCAAACAAGTACCAGCAACACCAAAGAAATACCAGTCCAAGCCAACTGAGCATTCATCACTCGGCTCAGATAAGTCAGAGTGAGCAGACAAGCAAAGAAAATTCCCCCAGCAATCATCAGATTCCTTAAGTGCAGTGGTACAGATAAATACAGCAGAAGCAACCACCACAGAAACAAGCCAGGGGCTAACAACAGCAGACGAGGAATCACTCCTGTATTCCTGACTGGATCAGTAGCTGTGAATACTCCAAAGGGGTTGAGCACTGAAACATTATCCTCAAATCTCCAGGTAAACACTGTACTTTTCCCCTCGACCTTAGTTTCAGTCGGAGCAATCCCACTAGCGAAGTCAGCTTTAGGAAAATTTGCCTGTACCGTCAGGCGGAAGTTAGACACCAATTCTTTACCAGCTGTGTAAATCCACCGTGGTCCCCCTTGAGCTTGGTAGGTAACACGGAAACTGGTGGATTGACCCGGTTCTAGACGCAATGGAAAACTGTAGTTACCCGGATTGGTGGGGTTTAATCGCTCACCCTCCCGTTCTACCCGGAAATCTTGCAACAGGGAGTAGCTGTAAGGTTCTCTCACCTCAAAAAATAGCTCCTCTGCTTCTGCAAGGGAGTTGGTGACTTTGTAGTCAGCAGCAAAGTCAATGCGGTAGTTATTACGACGGTCTTGGAGATTAGGAATTTGGTCAATCTTGACCTCAATATCAGAGCTACTCAGGGCTAGCCAGCGGTTCACTTGGCGAGTATCCTCGATCTGAACAGGTTTCCCTTTGACTGTAGTGGTGTAAGTATAAGGTTCCTCGATCACATAGCGAACCTGGGGTGCTGCTTGTTCTAAGCGTAATCCAGCTACGCTTTGTGCCACTTGAACTACCCGATCCTGTTCCCAATGATGGTAGCGATTGGCTAAAGTTGAACACAGAAAGAAACCTGATACTAAGATTGCCACAATCACCACCCCGTGTTGGCATCCCCGCAGTAGGGCAGAATAGCGCACCACCCACTCTCCCACAAAAATTGCTTGCTCTGGCTCGGCACGGCGCAAGGCAATGCTCAGCAGCGCAATCACAATTCCTAAAGCAAGTATGAATAGCGCCAGCACTCCCAATACAGTGAGTAATTTGCTGCCAAACTCAATTAACTCATTAGGATGGGTGAGATCAGGTAAGTTTGGGATACCTCGGGGACTGTAAAACATAACCAGTCGTGTGTGACAATCGTTGTAATTTTCTAGTACAAAGACGGTTAACTTTCATCAGGAGTTTCTTGCAAAAACCCTACTAACTATAGGGTTTCCTAGTATGGGTGAGGTATATCTAAATTTTATTCCCTGTCTTGATGCAGTTCTTGACCTTACCAAAAATCCCTATATACGACGCTTGCCTCTTGCCTCTTGCCTCTTGCCTCTTGCCTTTCCCTAGCTGACGGCTAACTACTGATACCTAACGCCTTATATTCACTTCTATCATTTATCGAATTGTAGAGAGCATCAAGCATTTTATTTACCTCTGGAGGTTGGGATGTAAAACGGATATAAAACCCTTTATTTTCTGGTTCAATTGACGTCACTTTAGCATAGATATTATCACTATATTCTGCTTGGTATTGATTTAATATATTCAGGCTTATATTACTTAGCTCTACCGGGAAATTATCTCTTATTATCTCATAGGAACGCACTTTCGCTCCCTTAGCTGAAAGCTGA
>NZ_JAAHHE010000417.1:0-4861 GCF_010692525.1 Moorena sp. SIO3B2 | reverse complement strand
CGGCTGCTCCCAGAAAGCTATCAGCACCGTTATCAGTCTGTAGACCAAGTTTTGGAGGTGTTGGAGCTTCAGTCTGCGCCCTCTGCTAATCCCTCTCAATCAACGTCTAATTATCACGAGTCTTTTCTGAATTTTTTAACGTCATTCAGACAAAATGACCAGTTAAAAAAACAAGTTATGATGGGAGGATTTTCTTTATTATCTCTAGGATTAATTACTCAAGGATATGGATATTTTCGCTATCAAACCTTTCCGTCTAATCTAAGTTTTTTGATTGCTGGTTTCCCCAGCAGTACCTACCTCAAAGCTACTCTGAGTGGACACAGTAACTCAGTGCGTTCTATTGCGGTAAGTCCTGATAATCAATATTTGGTAAGTGGTAGTAATGATCATACTGTAAAAATTTGGAATTTGCCGAAAGGTGAGTTAGTTAGAACTCTTAATGGCCATGATGGTAATGTTTATTCTGTCGCTATTACTCCTGATGGAGAAAATATTGCTAGTGGTGGCGATGACAACACTATCAAGATTTGGAATTTGAAAAGGGGTCAGCTGAAAAAGAATCTTACTGGTCATCAGGGTTTTATTAGTTCTGTTGCGATTAGTTCCGATGGAAAAACGTTAGTAAGTGGCAGTTATGACCAAACTATCAAAGTTTGGAATTTACCGACGGGTAAGCTTAAACAAACCTTAACGGGGGAAACGAATTGGGTTAGTTCGGTGGTGATTAGCCCTGATGGCAAAACGTTAGTTAGTGGTAATGGGGGCAATACGATCAGAATTTGGGATTTGGATACAGGTAATCTAAAAAAGACCCTCACCGGTCATAGAGATTCCGTTGTTTCTATAATCATTAGTCCTGATGGTAAAACATTATTTAGTAGTAGTCTAGACCGTAATATTAAGATTTGGGATTTAACAATTGGTGAATTAAAAAATACCTTGACTGGACATATATACTATGTTCATTCTCTGGCGATTAGCCCAGATGGTAAAACCTTGGTTAGTGGTAGTGCTAATAATACCATTAAGGTTTGGAATTTAGAAACGGGTGAGTTGAAAAATACCCTCACTGGTCATACAAACTGGGTGAGTTCTCTGGCGATTAGTCCCGATGGAAAAACCTTAGTCAGTGGGAGTAGAGATGATAGTATTAAACTTTGGAAGTTGCCTTAATTTATGACAGTAAGCTGGTGTTAATTTAAAATTTTAGGTTATGAGAGCAAGGGAACAGGGAGCAGGGAGCAGGGAGCAGGGGTAAAGAGTTTTATTTTTTTGATAACTAAATAATATCTAATTGAAATGCACAACAGCTTAAAGGATAAAGTGTAAAGTCTAAGCTGTAAACTGTAAAGTGTAAACCGTTAATAAAATTTAAATGCATACCTGGCACTGGCACACTTGGAACAATTTGCCCTATTTAACGAGTAGCCTATTGAAGCAATGGAATCACGGCTTCTTTTCCTCAGCATTTTCTCCCCGTTCTCCTGAAGAAATGGTCGATGTACTCCAGCCTGATGCCCAGGTGTATCGAGTTAAACAGGTCCACGGCAATACAGTACTGACTCCTGGGGAAATTGAAAGTACCCAAAACGGTGAGCCAGACTCCGATAAACCACCGGCTGATGGTATTATAAGTGAGGAAGCTAACCAAGGTGTTTGGGTTTGTACGGCAGATTGTACGCCCTTACTGATTGGGGATATCGAAACGGGACAGGTAGCAGCAATTCATGCGGGCTGGCGGGGTACTGCTCAAAAGATTGTTCCTAATGCGATCGCACGATTGCTAAACAATGGTAGCCGTAAAGAAAATTTACGCATTGCTCTCGGTCCAGCAATTACAGGGGAATGCTATCAGGTATCAGAAACGGTGGCGGCTGAAGTGGGAGCTAGTATTGTATCTACTGATCAAGGGAATACCACTGAATCAATTATGGGGGTTTTGCAGCAGCTAGACGACTCCCCAATATTAGAGGACCCGAAACCCGGACGAGTACGCTTGGATGTGCGGCGAGTGAATGTCTTACAGTTGGAACAATTGGGCATTGATTCAGAACAAATTGCGATCGCACCCCACTGCACTTACTCTGAACCGGAGCGTTTTTTTTCCTATCGCCGTAATCAACTTAAGAAAGTTCAGTGGTCTGGTATTATTAGCTATTGAAGCGTAAGCTATCAGCGTGTCGCGTATCAGCTATCAGCTAATGCACTACAGGTTGTGCTACTTGATGTGCTTATGGGCTATTAGGAAGCTACACCGAACAGCTTTTTAATAAGCCATGCAGAGGTGCGACCCGTGGCGAATTTAATTACGGGTCAAGCGCACCATTACCGACCTGCGGGGGTTTCCCCCACTCGCGCTTTGCATCAAGAAAACAAGTAAGCATTCGAATAATGCTGAGTTATGGAAAGCACCTCAAGCAGCGTGATCCAAAGGCTGACTGCTGACGGCTGACGGCTGAATGCAACGGAACCGGTACGACAATAGCAAAGAAACGTCCTTAAGTTCATGCCACGCACCCCTAGATTAACGTTTGACCGGGGAACTCTGATTTTGCATCCACCACCGAGGGGTAAAGCTTGGGTGGAGTATGCGACTTGGGATGATCGGGTAGAAAAGTTTCGGATTAGAGGAATTCACTATCGTCCTCTGGTAGAAAGCTTACTCAGAGACAAGGTTGATTTTATTGATGATGCTAGGGAATTTGTGCCTCTGCCACTAGTATCTAGTTTTGAGATGGAACCTTATCCCCATCAACTGGAAGCTCTATTGGCATGGAAGCAAGCCGGTCGTAAAGGGGTAGTGGTGCTACCAACCGGAGCAGGTAAGACTTATCTGGCACAGTTGGCAATGCAAGACACTCCTCGTAGTACCATAGTTGTGGTACCAACCCTAGATTTAATGCACCAGTGGTATGCTCAACTGGAGGCAGCCTTTCCAGATGTGGAGGTGGGAGTGTTGGGGGGTGGTTCTCGCGATCGCACGCCTATCCTGATCGCCACCTATGATAGTGCCACTATTCATGCGGAAACCTTAGGGAATCGGTACGCTTTGGTGATTTTTGATGAGTGTCATCACTTACCTACGGATTTTTATAAGGTGATTGCGGAATATGCGATCGCACCCTATCGGTTAGGACTGACAGCAACCCCAGACCGCTCCGATGGCCGTCATTGGGATCTTAATGGTTTGATTGGACCGGAGGTTTATCGGAAAAGCCCTGATCAATTGGCGGGTTTGGCCCTAGCTGACCATAAGGTAATTCAGATTAAGGTCAAGCTGTCCCAAAAAGAACGCGATCGCTATAATTATTGCATGACGTTGCGCAATGATTTTTTGCGAGCCTCTAACATTCATCTCGGCAGTATTAAAGGTTGGCAGCACTTTGTGATGGCAAGTGCGCGATCGCAAAGTGGACGCCGTGCCATGTTAGCTCACCGGGAGGCCAAGGAAATTGCTTTGGGTACCGATGGAAAATTAAGGATTTTGCTAGATTTACTGGCTCAGCATTACCCAGAGAAGATGTTAATTTTTACCAATGGTAATGCTACACTTTATCGCATTTCTCAAGAGTTATTGATTCCCGCGATTACTCATCAAACTCCAGTCAAAGAGCGTCATGATATTTTGAAGCGATTTCGGGAAGGAGAGTATCGCTGTTTAGCGGCATCCCATGTGTTGAATGAGGGAGTCGATGTACCCGATGCGCGAGTAGCGATTATCTTATCAGGGACCGGTTCATCTCGGGAGTATATCCAGCGCTTGGGTCGGGTATTGCGTAAAGGTAAAGATGGGGAGAAGGTGGCGTTATTGTATGAAGTGGTAGCGGAGGATACCTCTGAAGAACGGACCTCTTGGCGTCGCCATGGTGGTGGTAGCAAGAATGAACCGCGAAGGCGCAAACAGCCCGAACGGGCGAAGACCGGTAAGCAGTTGGAGCTCTTGCCAGAGCAGGGTTATCAGGTCAAGCCTAGGAGTAGCCCCAGGGCGGCTGAGTCCAAGGGGAAGTGGGGAGATGAGGATGATGAGTTTTAGTATTTCTCAAAAGGTGATAGGGTGATCTGGTGATGGGGTGCTAGCTATGAATGAAAATTGGTATCAACACCCCTCTCACCAGGTATCGAACTTACCAGGTCTCAAACCAGATGCGATCGCAAGCCCCGCTCAGGCATTATTACTCAGAAAAAACTAGGTGTCCTGCTGATCACTATCAAGACACCTGACTCTTGTAATGTTTAGGTATTACATTTTCATTTTGAAGTGCGGAAGGTAGGATCGAATTTTTGTGATGGGATTCAACCTAGGAGAGGCTATGGGATGCTCGTTACGAGCCGCCACGTGAACGAAAAATCGAGCATTCGGGGTTCATGTCTTATCCCCCGAATGCTACCCTTAGGTTACAGTCCTCGGTAAGCATTAAATCTATACCGTTGGAACTGCTTTATTGTTTAATATAGACCTCGCTCCGCACCTTGTCAGGCCAGTGGAAACTAGGGATCCCTTACAATAAGGGGGGGTACGCCAGTTGCTGATCTGACTCCCTATCTGACCATCTGACTACACTCTTAGCTTGCTAGCTAAATACTGCTATAAACCGGCTGCTCTATACAACTAGACCGATTGCTGAGCCATAGAGGATGTTAGTAGCACCAGAATCGAGAATACCTCCGAGGTCTTCACCAGGAACTCCTATGGCTAAGTCATCGTAGCCGTCCCCATTGAAGTCCTGCACTGCCAAGCTAGATCCAAAGTTATCGTACTCCTCAGCTATATCGTTAACGCCAGAACTAGCTTGGCTCCAAAACTGATTACCAGTAGTAGTCAAGCCAAAGACGGAACCGTAGATAATGTTTACAGCCC
>NZ_JAAHHE010000416.1:0-4864 GCF_010692525.1 Moorena sp. SIO3B2 | reverse complement strand
TGCAGGACTTGGTGATTTCAGAGGACTATCTATCCAATTTGATTGGGGAGAAGCCAGAGCGAGTCAGAGGTTTTTTCCTAGAGAAACCAAAAGAACCAGGAGATTTCCTGATCAAATTGGGTAGAGGTACCTTTCTATGGTTGAAATATAAGGCAGTTAGACGGCTGGTGAAAGAAGTGGATCGATACAATACGGTGATTAGAGCTGTATACATTAATGATCAATTGGAAGAAGCTGGTAATCCAGGTGTTGGTCTCAGCAATCGGGAGCGAGTGCTCGAAGCCCTTAAGGTGATGAAAACGGATTTAGTGCGTGCCTTGAAGACAGAACGAATTCTCAGAGAGAATAAGCAGTTTATTACTAAGAATCCTCAGCTATTTACTACTAATTTAACCACCTTGACTGCCCTGCACTTGAGTGATCAGGCCAGTGAGTATGGACGAGTGCTAGATCAAGCCTTGCAGGTGGCAGTGGGGGTGCAAGAGGAAATGAGAAAATTGCAGAATCAGCGTTAGGGGCGGATAATCTATTTATTTTAGGGAGTCGGGAATCGGGAGTCGGGAGTCGGGAATCGGGAGTCGGGAATAGCTTAAATCAACCAACCGCGTAGGGTGGGTTAGGCGGCGAGTACTGTCAACCCTCACCGTTGAACAGAGCTGTCCGCCGTAACCCACCAATAGTCAATGACTTACAGCGGTTTGCAATTTGCTGAGGTACTTTCGTTCTGAGTTTTAGGGACTAAGGCCGTAGGCCACGCGGGGCGCGTTCGGAGCAGGGAGCTTCGGAGCAGGCAAGAGGCAAGAGGCAAGAGGCAAGAGGCAAGAGGCAAGAGGCAAGAGCGAAAACATCCTGTGTACCTCATAGTTATGCAAACTGCCGTAAGCTGTCTGAAAATTTACTTTATAAACAGTCGATAAATACTAGGATAAATACTAGGATAAATTTTCTTATAAAGACTAGAATAAATTCTAGGGTAAGCATATGCGCTACGCGCAGGCTACGCCAACAGCTAATGGGCTACGCCCACGCTACTTGAGGTGCTTTTGAATAAAAGAGGTAAGCAAACGTTTAATAGTCACGAAAGTATTTTATTCAAAAGCTGATAGCTGATAGCTGATAGCTGATAGCTGATAGCTGACGCGGCTTAGAGGATATCTGAAAAGTTTTTTGATACTGAATTTTGCCCCCCTGACCCCCCAACTTTGGGGGGAACAAGAGTCAATTTGCTTCTAAAAGTCCCCCAGAATTGGGGGATTTAGGGGGCTTGGATGTAGCAAATGAGACTTCTCAGACAACCTCTTAAGTCTTAAGATTACTAGTGCGATTCCATAGTTGAGTGGGAATTCTAATAATAGATGACAAAACCATAGGTCTGGGGTGCTCCTCGCTTGTCATTATCCAATTAGAGAATTAAACGAATCGTACAATGCCATATCAAAACATTACCGGTACTCTTTCTGAGAGAGATGTCGAGGAAATCAAAACCGCCCTACAAACTATTGAAGAAAAGCTGCCTTTCTTAATTAATCTAACGGCTGAGGAACGACGCAGGCTGTTTAAAATGGGTTCAAAAAGTCTATCCTTTGTTAACAATAGCCTCAGTGCTGCCCAATCTAACCCCAAAATTCTACCTGCTAGCTTTGACCTAGACGAGTTTGCACGGGACTATGAGCTAGCCGTTGCTCTGACCGATGTCTTATTCCAACTCCGACAATTGACTGAAAAGGTGGATGATACCTTAATGGCAGTCAGCTCTGAGGCTATGAACAGCGGTCTACAAGTTTATGATTACATCAAGACGGCTGCAAAAAGGACTCCCGGTCTAAAAACCATTGCCGAGAGTTTAGGGAAACGCTTTAAAGTTACTCGTAATAAGTCTGTTAAAGCCAATTCTCAGGCTTAGGTTCCAAAAAGGCTCGTGGACGAGTCTCTGAACCTCGTGGACGAGTCTCTGAACCTCGTGGACGAGTCTCTGAACCTCGTGGACGAGTCTCTGAACCTCGTGGACGAGTCTCTGAACCTCGTGGACGAGTCTCTGAACCTCGTTTATATGCCCTGAATCCATAATCAGGACTTACAGACCAAGACCCTTGAACCCGTTTATCCTGATCCATCAAAAGCTGACATCAGGATAATTAGGGTTAATAACCAGCTTGGCAGTCTAGTCCTGATTAGATTTCCCGATCCTGTGCCAGGCATTATCCATAATTAGTATTGATCATCAAATGAAGTAACAACATTTGCTTCTAACCACTTAGCGTTCGCGTAGCGTGACCTTTGGTCAATCGCATTTTGGCTTTCTTGGTCTGTTGCTAACCTTTCCCCCCATCCAAGAAAACAGTTGTGCAATTTGATCAGTATGAATAGCTCTGGCTATAGGTTCCGATATCCACCCGGGAAAAACCATATATTATATATATATTATTACTATGAAAACAGCTATATAATATACCCTATTCTTTCTTCCCACACTCTCCCATCGGGTGCATCTCCTAAAAGTTGTTTGACCCAGCAGTGGTGCGTTACGGGCAGCAACCTAACCCTGGCGCTTGAGCAAAACATACCAAGCCCCTAACTTGTCACAAATCATTTAGGATTGCTATATTTTGTTTAAATGGATTTGAGTCAATTTACATTGAGGGGTACAATAAATGACGGCTCCACTCTCTTTGTCCAAACTACTAAGCCCTTTTGAATTAGGTGATTTATCTTTAAAAAACCGAGTAGTAATGCCTCCTTTAACTAGAGGGAGAGCAGTTAATATGGGTATTCCCAATGATTTAATGGTGGAATATTATACTCAAAGAACTGGAGTAGGTCTAATTATCACTGAAGGTACTTTTATTTCCCCTCAAGCTAACGGTTGGGTAAATGCTCCTGGTATTTATACTCTGGAACAAACTGAAGGGTGGAAAAAAGTTGTTAGTAGTGTACACTCTAAGAATACGCCATTATTTTTGCAGCTTTGGCACTGTGGTCGGGCTTCTCATAGTAGTTTCCATGATGGTAAGCTAGCTGTTGCTCCTTCAGCCATTAAAATTAACGAAGAATATGTTCATACCCCTCAGGGAAAACAGCCTCACGAAACCCCACGAGCCCTGGAAACTGAAGAAATACCCCAAATAGTAGAAGAGTATAAAAAAGCGGCTGAAAATGCCAAACAGGCAGGTTTTGATGGGGTAGAGATTCATTCAGCTAATGGTTATTTACTGGACTCTTTTCTGCAATCTAAAACCAACCAAAGAACAGATGACTATGGTGGTAGTATTGATAATCGATATCGTTTACTCAAAGAAGTAATCGAAGCTGTAATAACTGTTTTACCAGTCAATAGAGTAGGGGTTCGTTTGTCTCCTAATGGTCTATTTAATGATATGGGGTCTGTGGATTATCGTGAAACATTTCTTTATGTAGCTAAAGAGTTAAACAGTTATGGGTTAGCTTATATCCATATATTAGATGGATTGGCTTTTGGATTTCATGAATTAGGAGAACCGATGACTTTGGCTGAGCTTAGAAACGTTTTTGATGGTCCAATTATTGGTAATTGCGGCTATACTAAAGAAACAGCTGAAGCGGCAATTCAAGAAGGTGTGGCAGATTTAATTGCTTTCGGAAGACCGATTCTAAGTAATCCAGATTTGGTTGCTCGCTTCGCTAATAATTGGCCCCTCAATCCTATTCCAGATGTTAAAGTTTGGTATTCTCCAGGTAAAGAAGGTTATACTGACTTTCCTACTTATAATAAGGCAAACTAGCGAGGCTGTTACTAAGTGCGGTCTAGCCTGAAATGTAAACCCTAAAGGCTTTTAGGGTTTACAATTTTTTGAGCGAACAGCGGTTCATTACGGGGCAGGCTGTCCCAACTATTGCGTCTTGCGTCTTGTGTCTTGCGTCTTGCGTCTTGCCTGCTCCCTGTTCCCTGTTCCCTGCTCCCTGCTCCCTACTCCCTACTCCCTAAAGATCTATAATAATAGATAAACCAAAAAACAACTACCAAGATCATGCTAGATTGGTTAGCACTGTGGGGAATTTCTAGTGCTGGTGGCTATCTCGCCAAAGAAGTGATCGGTCCCTTGGCCAAAGACGCTCTAGAAGACTACACTAAAGATTTTTTCAAAGAATCTATCAAAGATTATACCGGACTATCGGAGCAAGATACCCAGAAAAAACTCTTGGTTAAAGCCTTAAAAGCTTTTGTAGCTTTAGTTGGACAAGAATTAAAGGTTGCTGACCTATCTAAGCAAGAAATAAAACAATATACTAAACCCCTCAAGCAGTATATTAAGAACCAATCCGTTAAAGCTATCCTGGGAAGTGCCTTTAACTATGGCTGTAAAGAAATAGATACCGATACATTAGCCAAGACTTGGGTTGAGCTGAAGTTATTATCATTACCGGAAGAATTTCGTTGGAAGTATATTGGTAAACAGTATCTCAAGCAAGTACAAACTATAATCAAGCAATCGGATAAGTTACGGCCTATCTGGGATTCCCAAACGTTAGATGCGATCGCAAAAAACACTAACGCTACAGCAGGCATTATCCCTGATTTTAACTTAAGGGAGTATCAAGAAGCACTCCTAGAGAGCTACGGTAATGTTAAACTAGATAGTTTAGATACCGATGGTTCTGCCTATAATCAACTAAAACTCTGGACGATATTTATCCCCCAAAATGTGCGAGAGGTTCATGACTTGATGCCAGAGGCGATTCATGAACTGCCTAAGGATTATTATCAAAAACTGCTAGAGAGTGGTCAACTAGAACAGGAAATTGACCAAAAGGAGTTGCAACGAGCTAAAAAGCTTTATTATCAACAGCCGATAAAATCCGTATTGGATGTGATCAAGGACTCTCAAGG
>NZ_JAAHHE010000415.1:2545-4864 GCF_010692525.1 Moorena sp. SIO3B2 | reverse complement strand
AAATTCTAAATTCTAAATTCTAAATTCTAAATTCTAAATTCTAAATTCTAAATTCTAAATTCTAAATTCTAAATTCTAAATTCTAAATTCTAAATTCTAAATTCTAAATTCTAAATTCTAAATTCTACTAACCTTTACCAAAATGAGTGATACTTTTTCCTAAAGCTTATTCAACAATTGGTATAGTAGAGTTAACTCGCAAGAAATTATCTAAATCTCCATAGGTTCCAGCGTAGGTAATAGTGGAATTATCATAACCTTTGAGATTTACAGTGTGTTGCTTGAAGTTAAGCTCAGACTTTCCGATTTTAGAAACGTAACGGTATGTATCCTCCCCTAGGGCAATATCTAGACCAAGTTCCTTGGTGGCAGATTCGAGGCGAAAAGCGGCAATTACAGTAT
Source organism: Moorena sp. SIO3B2 (assembly GCF_010692525.1). Lineage (NCBI taxonomy): Bacteria > Bacillati > Cyanobacteriota > Cyanophyceae > Coleofasciculales > Coleofasciculaceae > Moorena > Moorena sp. SIO3B2. Next base: position 4,462 of record NZ_JAAHHE010000415.1, on the reverse strand, counting down.
CCCCAACAGCAGTGTATTCTGGGCGATCGCCACTACCAGTGGTGTTACCAACAATAGCATAACCGGTGTTGATTCCAGTACCAATTCGCAGTGGGAAGGGCAGAGGATATTCCTTAGAGAGATTGGTAGTCATTTTGTTGAGGTCATTGACTGCTTGCAAAATACTCATGGCTTCTTGATCACTGACCCCTTGAGAGCCATGAAACCAAATCGCCATAATCGCGTCACCGATGTATTTATCTACCCAACTGCCACACCTTTTCAGAATTTCTCCAGACTCCCGGAACCAACTACCAATTGCCACTGAGAGGGTGGTTTCATCTAACTGGTGGGTGAGTACGGTAAAGTTTCGGATGTCCACCACCATCACAGAAATCAGGCGGCGCACGTGCAATATTGACGTTTGGGTATCTTTATGTATAGGTTCGGATGGTTCAGTTTTATGAGCCTTGGGTGGGCAATAAAACTCCAATTCTGTCTGACCAAAGGTAAGATGATCGCCATTGCGCAAGGTCACCGGAATACTGACTCTGCGTCCATTGACAAATGTACCGTTACGGCTGCCTAAATCAATAAGATAGAAATCACCGTTTTCGGTACACTGCAACATCGCATGGTTTCTGGAAATCCAGCGATCTGAAAGTACAAAATTGTTATCATAACTACGACCGACGGTCCAGCAATTACTACCAACTAATGGCATATACTGATCGTCAGAGTCGGTAGGCATAAGTAGGTAAGGGGTGGATCGCAAAGTCACCACAGATATAGGAGCAACAACAGGGTTAACGGAGAGGTTGATCATTGCATCAATTTTCCAAGATTTCCCCTGATCAGGGAAGGATAGCGCAGAAGTTGGAGAAACAATAGCAGCAATAAGTTACTGACTAGTTACTGCTAATCGAGCTTGAGTATGCTGCTGTCAAAAACCCAGCAAGACTCAGAAGCTGACCCTAGTAGATACATTCACAGGATGATGGAGTCATTTCGGAATAACCATCACAATGACAATGGTCAAAACTTACCTAATATTTATATATATATATAAATATCTATATATAAATAAATGAATAAGGCTTCCGAAGAAGCCCACACTGTACCTTTTAGGGTCAGTGTCTGGAGTCATCATGCTAGGTTAGCTGCCAACCAAAAAAGACTATCTACCACGATTGTACTCAAAACGGCTCCACTAAACGTCCACCAATGGGGCTGTTCTTTTGTCAATGACCAAAGACCAACTATTCCTAGCGTAGCAACCAAAAGCACTGCCCAGCTAATTCCCCAAGGAGTTTGGACTTGTGCGATCGCATTTTGAAAGACTGGTTTTGCCAGTACTGGCTCTACTACCATCACCTGACGCCAGTAGGGAATTAGATTCGTCAAGTAGAAATAGATGTCGGTCATGGCTGTACCGAATAACGAACCCAAGTAAAACAGATTTCCTACCTTTCCCCAACCCCGCCACAATCCCCACAGAGCGAATGGTAGACCAATTGCCTCTACCGGTAAATGCAGTAGAGGTTCAGTCCGCAACCAACCCCAATATAGTGAACCAGCCAGCCAACTCCAGCTAAATCCCAACAGCAAGTCACCCCAGACTTGGGTTGATGGACGTTGGAGCAGTTTTATCCCTAGCCACACCCAAGCCAGGGTGATGACTAAACTCAACAGTGGGAAAAGGCGCACTAGGGGAGCTTGGAAGAACACTGGCACAGAAACCAGGAAGGAGGCGGCAGCAAATAATAGCCATCCTTGAGGATTACTCACTCCCCTAGGGGGTATCGATAGAAGTAGTTGCCCTAAATTATTAGAATTCCTTGGGGATATACCAGAAAACCAAGTATTTTTCAACAAAATTTTGTTATTTATCTTTAATTATCTTTATTCAACTTAATATATCATTACCAATATCCCCCC
>NZ_JAAHHE010000415.1:0-2145 GCF_010692525.1 Moorena sp. SIO3B2 | reverse complement strand
ATTCCCGATTCCCGATTCCCGATTCCCGATTCCCAAAAAGGATGAAATATTAAGGTTTAAGGATTAAAGATCAAGATGGAATGGAATTGGGATAAGATAAAGAGTTTGCTAAGCATCCAGATTCCCTTGGCGATTATTGGTAACTTATGCCAGAATACCGATTGAATTCAGGCTGGCTGATTCAGCTACAGCAACCTCAATAGGGGAAAGAATGGTCTTATCAAAACGTCAATTTATCAATTTTTCTATCATTGCTGTCCTTAGCGCCTGCCTTACCTTCCCCTTGAAGGTTCTCGCCACAACTCCTGCCCCAGATGTCTTATCCTCAACCAGTACCACTGCCACAATTACTACGCCTCACATGACTATTTTTCAGGCGGTGGTGCTGGGTTTTGTACAGGGGTTTACGGAATTCCTGCCCATCAGTAGTACCGCTCATTTAAAAGTGGTACCTGTGGCCTTAGGCTGGGGTGATCCAGGGGTTGCGTTTACGGCTGTGATTCAACTAGGCTCGATTGCGGCGGTGGTGTGGTACTTCTGGGGAGACTTGAGTAAAGTCACTACTGGCGCATTCAAAGCTATCCGTACATCCGATTACCAATCCCAAGACTTCCAGATGGCCCTGGGAATTGCGTTGGGAACCCTACCCATTGTCTTCTTTGGACTGCTGATTAAAATCTTTATCCCTGATTATGACAATTCTCCGATACGGAGTACCATGTCAATCGCCTATGTCTCGATTGTGATGGGTTTGTTGATGGGTGTTTCTGAAGTGGTGGGTAAGCGTAAGCGTAACTTTGAGGATTTAGGTCTTAAAGATGGGATCGGGATGGGCTTGGCTCAGGCGTTGGCTTTAATGCCTGGTGTCTCCCGGTCTGGCTCAACTCTGACTGCTGGTTTATTCATGGGTTTGGAACCAGCAACCGCAGCAAGGTTTTCCTTTTTGTTGGGCATCCCAGCGATTACCTTAGCTGGTTTAGTGGAGTTAGTCGGTTTGCTCAAAGATGGCATCGGGGATGCTGGCGCAATGTCACTGATTGTAGGGGTGATTTCATCAGCAGCATTTTCCTACGTAGCGATCGCATGGATGATTAACTATCTCAAGAAAAAAGGTGTCTGGATATTTGTCTGGTATCGGTTATTGTTTGGGTTAGTAATTTTAGGTGGTATCATAACTGGGCTGTTACAAAATAGTTAGCGTCCGCAAGTGTCGGAAGTGTGGGAAGATAGGGAGATGGGGAGATGGGGAGATGGGGAGAATTATCCCTTCAACTATGGTAGATTTGGATATATATTTTGGATATAGCAATTCTCTATGCCATGAGGTACAAAGGGATCCCCCTAAATCCCCCTTATCAAGGGGGACTTTGAGGTTGAGAAGCATACCTCATAAATCCTATAAACGCTATATAATACAACGTTTTTCATAACTATTAGGTAGATAGAATTTTTTCACTCTTGCCTCTTGCCTCTTGCCTGTTGTCTGTTGCCTATTGCCTCTTGCCTCTTGCCTGCTCCCTACTCCCTGCTCCCTGCTCCCTAAAACCTAGGACTTTGTGCCTCACCCAATTGAAAACTGCTATCAATGAGTCAAAGCTCGATTCGTCCAGTATTAATCACTAAGGTTCTTCCCAACTCCATTGCCGCTGAGATTGGATTTGAACCAGGGGATTCTATTGTTGCGATTAATGGTAGCCATCCCCGTGATTTGATTGATTATCAATTCCTGTGTGCGGATGAAATTTTAGAACTGGAAGTGCTGGATGGGGCGGGTAAGACTCATGTGATCGAAATTGAGAAAGACTATGATGACGATTTAGGGCTGGAATTCGAGACAGCGTTATTTGATGGTTTGATTCAGTGCAATAATCGTTGCCCATTTTGCTTTATCGACCAACAACCACCAGGTAAGCGCCAAAGCCTTTATTTCAAAGATGATGACTATCGGCTTAGTTTTCTCTATGGGTCTTACTTAACTCTGACCAATCTGACTCAAACCGAGTGGGATCGGATCGAACGGATGCGTCTATCTCCTCTTTATGTTTCGGTTCATGCTACTGAACCGGATGTGCGCATACGGTTACTGAAAAATCCTCGGGCTGGGCAAATTTTAGAGCAGTTAAGGTGGTTTCAGGAGCGACGGCT
>NZ_JAAHHE010000414.1:0-4907 GCF_010692525.1 Moorena sp. SIO3B2 | reverse complement strand
GCTATCAGCTATCAGCTATCAGCTATCAGCTATCAGCTATCAGCTATCAGCTATCAGCTATCAGCTATCAGCTATCAGCTATCAGCTATCAGCTATCAGCTATCAGCTATCAGCTATCAGCTATCAGTTTGTGAATGAAAGAGGTAACCATTTTTTGATCTGAGTGAAGTCACGAAGCTGACCGCTGACCGCTGACCGCACCTCAAGTAGCACCTCAAGTAGCGCATATACTTACCAACTATCTTCATTGTCGAAGCTGGGAAGATCGGGAGATGGGGAATACTCGCTGACGGTAACCTCCTCTACCTGGGACGGTTTACTCTTTCTTTCCTTAGCCAGTTGCTCAACAGTATCACTAATCACAACCGTTAAGTTTTCCCGGGTTTGAGCATGGTTGGCTTGCTCAGTCTTTAAGGCATCGATTAAGCGATCGCGTTCTGCCATGACTGACTTAAGGGTTGCCCTTAATTCCTCGACCGTTTGCAGTTGTTCCACATTCTGCTCAATACTCGAAACCGTCTCCAGTTGATCTGATTTGAGTTGAAATCCGTCTTGTTGTAATTGTTGCAGTTGAGCCTTGAGAGTTTCGATTTGCTCTTGAGCAAGTTGGCTTTCGATACGCCGTTGCTGAGCTTCAGTATTATATAACTGACGCCAATGAGCTGCACTTTTATCCGCAGCCTGGCACTCTTTAATGCTATCGGCCAGCTGCTGCTTCAGTTCCTTGATTTGGGCTAACCATTCGGTAAGCGACCCATTGTTGCTCATCAACAACTACTCCATCGGCTATAGCACTAATCAAATTTAATCAAATTTAATTATGGTTGAGGGGGTCGGGTTAACGGTAAACTGTCAATAAAATATTAAAGTGTGTCAATTGAACTACTGAACACTAGTAATGGGCAAACTACGGGTAAAATTGGCAAATTAATTTGTAGCAAGCCCCTGCTCACATCAGAACCTATGCTATCTAAGCGTTTTTTTCGTTTCTTCCGTTTCTTTGGTTACCTGAATCTGGTAACCCTCAGGAAGACTTTCAAGCGTGCGATGGAACGTCGCTTAATGGGTCTATCTGCTGAAATGGCATATAACGCCATGTTAGCGCTTTTTCCAGCAATTTTAGCAATTCTGACAGCGATTGGCTTGTTTGAATATTCCTTACAATTAACCTGGTACCACCACCCTCCCGAGCTGAGTGAAGTGGCACAGAATCAAGCTCTGAAAATGATGAAGGAAGTAGGTCCGGCTCAGGCGGTGCAGCCAATTCAGGAATTTACCGAGCAGATTCACCTCAGCACCAATAGCAGTCTATTTTCCCTGAGTTTTATCATAGCCATTTGGGTATCTTCTGGGGCACTGAGTGCAGCGATGAATGCCCTTGATCACATCCACCACATCCCCCGAGAGCAACAACGACCGTTTTGGAAAGCTAAGTTGATTTCTCTAGGCTTAACCATTGGTAGTATCATACTGCTAGTGATTGCATCTTTTTTGGTATTTATCAGTCACTGGGTGCTAAAAACAGTCGTTGATACGAGTGGAGCTTCCATCTTGTTGACACTCTGGAGTCTGTTGACCTGGCCCGTAGCCCTGAGTATGGTGGCAGCATCCTTTGCCTTTATCTATCGCTACGGACCAAGCCGTTGGCAGCTAGGCACACCGATATTGCCAGGAGCAGTTTTAGCAGCCATTTCCTGGGCAGTGGCTTCAGGCTTGTTTCGGCACTACGTTACTGCCAATTTCAGCAATTACAACAAAGTCTATGGTACCGTAACAGCCGTGATTATCTTACAGCTTTGGCTTTACATGACTTCTCTGCTACTGTTATTAGGGGATCAATTGAATGTGATAGTAGGAGAAGCAATGCAAGCATCCCATCGGAGACCTAGACCAAGAAAATTAGCCAAGGCAAAAAAAACATGATATGAGCTGAAACACTTTTGAGAATTGAGAATTTAGAATTGAGAATTTAGAATTGAGAATTTAGAACTCACCATTCTGCCTTCTGCCTTCTGCCTTCTACATTCTACATTCTGCCTTCAACCTTCAACCAAACAACCTATTTAAGCCCGTCACGAACCCACCGCCCACGCCTAACGGCTATAACGGGGGCTTGAAAAAGTCCATGACGTGACCAGCCTAAGACTATTGAGTCTACGTTTTTTGAGCTATCACACCTTTAGATGCGTCGCTAGTCTTCTGCTCTGTGGTTAATAGTTAAACAGTCATAAACGGGTTAAGACAGTGCTATTAACAAGACAAACTCAAAAAACATTGGCTAAGCGAACTCACCCTAGCAATAGGAGAAAACACAATTATGCGTGTATTTGTACTTGACAAAGACTTTAAACCATTAGACCCTTGCCGTCCGGCTAGAGCCAGACTATTGCTCAAGCAAGGTAGAGCCAAAGTGTTTAGAAGGTATCCATTTACAATTATCCTAAAAGATTTGGAGGTAGGAAACTGTACGACTCATAATCACCAGTTAAAAATTGACCCAGGCGCAAAAACAACAGGCTTAGCAATTCTACAAGACAACACTGTTATCTGGGGTGCTGAAATAATGCATCGTGGATTTAAAATTCGAGACGCTTTAACCTCAAGACGGCAATTAAGACGTTCTCGCCGTAACCGCAAAACTCGCTATAGAAAACCTCGTTTTCTTAATCGGAAACGTCCTTTGGAGTGGCTAGCACCCAGTTTAATGTCTAGAGTTCATAATATCCTGACTTGGGTTAAAAAGCTAATTCGGTTTTGTCCCATGACGGGTATTTCTCAAGAATTGGTACGGTTCGACACTCAAAAAATGGAAAACCCAGAAATCTCCGGTACTGAGTATCAACAAGGCACTTTGTACGGCTACGAAATTCGAGAGTACTTGCTTGAAAAATGGAACCGTAAATGCGCCTACTGTGGTGCAACAGATACCAGGCTAGAAGTCGAACATATTAAACCAAGATCTAATGGTGGTTCCGATAGGGTTAGTAACCTGGCAATAGCTTGTCACGATTGTAACCAAGCCAAAGGAAACCAGGATATCAAACAATTCTTATCAAGGAAGCCTGATGTATTGAAGCGAGTCCTGTCTCAATCTAAACGATCATTAGCTGATACCGCTGCGGTCAATTCGACTCGCTGGAAGCTGTACAAAGAACTCAAGTCTACTGGATTGCCAGTAGAAACGGGTTCGGGAGGCCAGACTAAATATAATCGACGTCGGTTTAACCTAGTTAAAACACATTGGCTTGATGCCGCTTGTGTGGGGAAGGTTGAAGCCATTTATGTCGAAAATTGCCAATTTTTATTAATTATGGCCAAAGGTCATGGAACTCGCCAAATCTGTCGAACAGATAAATTTGGGTTTCCGAAGCGTTATTGTTCAAGAACTAAGATCCACAAAGGTTTCCAGACCGGAGATATTGTCAAAGCAATTGTTACTAAAGGCAAAAAGATCGGAACTTATGTTGGACGTGTCGCCACTCGTAAAACTGGCTCGTTTAACATTTCGACTGCCAACGGATTGATTCAAGGAATCAGTTACAAGTACTGTACACCAATTCACAAAAAGGATGGATATTCATATCAAATTAATACCCTGTCCTCCCTTTCCTGAGTGCCTGTCACCTGGGGTTTCCCCAGGTGTTTATATGCCACGTCCTTTTGCTAACCTTTCAGGTATAGCGGGGGTCTCCAGGGAGGCGGAAAGATGAGGAATGATCGCAAAACATCTACCTTAAGGCGTGTACGTCGGGTAAGCTACCTACTGGACAATGCTATTCCTATCCCAGGAACAGGTTATCGGATTGGTTTAGATCCCATCATTGGTCTGTTACCAGGGGGTGGTGATTTTGTGGGAACTATCATTTCATCATACATTGTCGTAGAAGCAGCACGACTGGGAGTGTCTAGATCTACCTTGGTGGAGATGGTGCTGAATATCCTTCTTGAGACAGTTACTGGGTCTGTACCGGTGTTAGGGGATCTGGTGGATGCGGCCTGGAAGGCAAATGTCAAAAATGTTGAGCTGTTAGAGAAAGAATTAAATGTATCATCATCACCACCACAAAAATCCGATTGGTTGTTTCTTATCTTACTGTTGGCAGGGTTGGCTGTAGTGTTGGTAGTTGCGGTTGGAATTAGTCTTGCGATCGTAGCGTGGGTGATCACGGCTATAACTAGCTGAGCAACAATGTCTGGCATTTGTGAATGGGACTTGTGTAGGGTGGGACATGAAACTGGCAAGATGCCAGTTCCACAGGGTGGGAAATGAAACTGGCAAGATGCCAGTTCTACTAAGATGCCTATTCCAGCCACGGCTCAAACAGCTAAAATAAGATTCACCCTGTCTGGAATTGGTGAATGGGAGTAAAAAGACACAAACAATGGAAGAAAAAAAATTAGCGCAATTTTCTCTAGCGGATGGAACTACATTTCTGGTAGAAGTGGAAGAACCAGAAAGCCGTGGTATTGAGCGAGTCTCCCTGGGATCGGGAAAAAAAGTCCTCAAGGCACGGCAGACCTTTGAAGAAGCTCTAGATCAAATCAAACCGGTGGCTTCTGCGGTGATCACCAAATTGCGTGACCTCAACCAACCTGCTGATGAAGTGGAGGTAAAATTTGGTTTGAAATTGACGGCAGATGCGGGAGCCGTCTTTGCCTCTGTGGGTGGCGAAGTGAGCTATGAAATTACTTTAAAATGGAGTAATAATAAGAATCAGAGCAAGTAGAGGATGAATTAAATAAATGGATTTTAATGTCCATAAGAGTTCAATTATTAGGATCTTTTATCAAGACCAAGTAGTTGGTATTGGCTTTCTGGTATCCGAACACTATGCGTTAACCTGTGCTCATGTCGTGGCAGAGGCATTGTTAATTGATAGCAGGACACAGAGCTCACCTGAAGGAGA
>NZ_JAAHHE010000413.1:0-4924 GCF_010692525.1 Moorena sp. SIO3B2 | reverse complement strand
TTTTATGTGCAATTAATCAGGGTATCTCTCCTCAACGAATTCTATGCCTGACCTTTACCAATCGAGCTGCCAAGGAAATGAGCGGGCGGTTATCTCAGTATTGTCCAGAACAACTACAACACCTAACCATTAAAACTTTTCATGGTTTGTGTGCTTCCATACTACGGATGGAAGCTCGTCAGATTGGACTGCCAACAGATTTCGTGATTTATGACGATAATGATTGTCTCGAATTGGTTAAAGAAGTTTTCCATGTATTGAACGATAGAGATGCCCAGCAGTTATTTTCTAGCTTAGTTAAGTGCAAAATTCAGGCTGAAAACTGTCAATTATCTCTAGATAATCTGGTTGAAAATCTATATGCCCCATTAGAAAATAACTACGCTCAACGTGCTGCTCAGTATCAAACTATCCTTCAAAAGCGTCATGCCTTAGACTTTGCAGATCTGATATTTTATGTTCGTCTCATGGTACACCATGAACCAGAGATTAGCCAACGTTGGGCAGATAAGTTTGATTTTGTTCAAGTTGACGAAGTTCAAGACACCCATCTGTCAGAGTATGGTATTGTCCTAAGTACAGGACAAAAGTTTTAGAGAGTGCGAAAATTCAGCCTCATTGTGGATAGAAGGATTTAAAACCAAATGCCGCAAGTAGTCAAATCCTAAGCGAAATAAGCTCGCTTGCCGACGAGCGTGTTTTTTAATAGTAATGGGTTGATACTGGTGTAACCACAAACCCGTTCGCATTGACCAACGAGCGTGCCAGTGTCAGCAGCGGCTTTAAGTTTGCGTAAACGCTCAGGTTCAGTAAAGTGAGTGGACTCAATGGCATTTGCCTCGGGTTTTAAAAATGCCTGCATAGCGTTTCAATGCCCCAACGCAAGGCAAACGTCAGTGACCAGATCCTGGGTTGCTGGGGGTGCAATCACGACTCTTTACTGGCCATCATCAAGTCGCTTGGCTTCAACTGAAACTGGGTAGCCCCAAACACGACAAACCCCCAAGAGTAGATGCTGCTGGCGAAATATAAGTTAACATCCAAAACACTTATTCTGCCGTTGATTACGTTACAAAACTATAAAATGTTTTTCGACCATTACACAGAATATTAAGGCTTTCAGCGTGTTAAGAAATGTTTCGCCAGCAGTATCAGAGTAGTTGGGATTCACCTGGCATGCTTATGGGCAAAAACCACTTTGGCTGCAAGGGTTGTTCCTGAGCGTTCAATCTTATCAGTGGCGAGGAAAAGGATACGAAACGATAGAGTCGGCCCCGCGCAACAGATAACGAATCCATGCCTGACCAATAAACATGCAGGTCTGCACACAAACACGCTTATCTCGGCTTTGGGAAAGAGCTGGTAAAACGCCACGGGTAAGCGCATTCGCTCATCACTATTGGAGTTTCCCTTCTTGTCGAGCAGCCACCACAACACTGGATTTGCTACTCCCTCATGGACAATGCCGTTTGTCAGAATGTTGTAGCAATGAGACCCGAATTCCCATGTTGTTCGGTCCAGGCTCAGCACCCACCCATCAGGAATCCCCATCCAGCTCACAACGATTTTGGCAATCTGGGCGTAATCCACCTCAAAGCCTCGAAAAAATCGCGCTCTGACGCAAGTAAGCTCGATTCCGGCAGTGCCCTGCCTCCAAACCCTAACGACAGCTCACAGAGATTGACCGTTTTTACCTTCAGCACAGCCAACAAGAACAGGGCGCTTAAGGGAGAGTCTGGCTCCAAGGAGCGTCTAAATGCTCTTGGAGTAATTGCTTCAATTCGCGCTTATTGATTCATAGGGTTTTGACAGATTGTGGTATTTCTGATGAAACCCTATCCTGCTCTTCATTTCAAGCTTTTTGTCCTGTACTTAGGTGATTGAGATGCTCTTACCCTGACCCACTAACTAAGGGTAGACAAATTGTTTTAAACATAAAAAGATAAAAGCACACAAAAATTATTTGGTAGTAACCATGTTACAATTACGTATCGAAAAAATAAAGCCTTAAATTAATTATGCAACTTAGTGATTTTATTGCTTTACTAGCTTTAATTATATCAATATATAGTATATGGGTACAGAATAAAGGTATTAAGCAAGAGCTATTAATAACAAATGTAAGTGAATATACTAAGAGATACCAAGAAATCTTTGAAAAATTACCAAAAATAGTTCTAGACGAAAATTTTAATATTGATAGTTTGTCAGATGAGGATAAAGAAATTATAGTAAGACCAGTATGGCTCTATTTTGACCTATGTTATGAACAATATCTTTTACACTATGAATTAGATATAGTAGACCAAAAATTATGGAAATATTGGGAAGCAGGTATGGTTTCTGCCTTCAGTAGACCTTCATTTTTTATCTGTTGGAATATCATTAGTAATATTTCAGCCTATCCCAGAAACTTTACTAATTTTGTCAACCACAAAATGTCACAATTACATCGTTAAAAGTATTTTTGATGATATCAATGAGCGTTACATTACATATTTGGAAAGGTGAATTACCTGAAAGAGCTTTACTTAATGCTTTATATCGTAGAGATGTTGGTCATGCATCTATGACAATAACAACTAAAAAAAGACAAATTTATATTAGTCATAGACCTAAGTCTTTAGAAGAATATATTGAGGAAAATCAACAAAATAAAGACGACTCAAAAAAATATTTACTAAAGGATTATGTTCCTAAAGCTAATTATATTTCTTTTAAAGAAGAATGTACCAAGAGAAATCGTAAACCTACAGTAGAAATCCACATACCTGATTCTTACCTAAACGAAAGTAGGATGCTTGAATTTTATGAAAAATATATTCATAATGATTTAGACCAAAATTTATGTATGTATCATATAGGTAGAAATAATTGTTGCTCTGCTATTGTAAACTTTATTCGTCAAGGATTAGAATGTAACTATTATAATAAAAAATGTAGTTATTGCACCAACCGAAGTACATTATACCAAAAAAAAGTATATCACTTAGTTTATTGTTGTGTTATGGCCTACGCTGGCTTTCTTCCAAGTATAAGCTTAATTCTTAGAAACTTGTTAAATTTACCTGAAATGCTTGTATTAATAATCTCACTTACACTTAATTTATTTGGTTTTATACTAATATCACTGCTTTATTTAAATTTGGAAATGCTCGTAATTTTAATTAAGCCTAAGTGGCATTTTTGGTCTCCTTTGAGTTTAGAAAGATTTGGTAAAGCTATTTTAAATAAAAAAACTCGTTGTAAAAGAAACCTTATTGATAAATTATTAAGATGGTGACATTTAAACTTAAAATTAAACTTAGAAATATATTTAACCTATTCATAAAAAGGATACATTAACTATATCAATTCCTATTTCCTTATCCTTTTATCAGGTGCATCTTATTTTTGCAAAAACCTGAGGGGGTGACATGCAAGCTAAAATCCTTACTGGGTAGTGCGTTCAGCCGATATGTTACAAAAAAATACATGGTATTTTGGCCTGACCTTGGACGTAGTTATAAGGGTTTGAGCTTCAAGAACATCAAAGGAAGGTCAATTTGCCAATTTATCTTTGCTAAGAAAACGGGCATCAAAGCCTTATCTAGTAAGCTTTTCAGGGCTCATGTCACCCCCTCAGGCAAAAACACAACCGCAGAAGCGATCGCCCTCCGGGGGAGGGAGCAAAAGCCCAAGCGTAAGCTAACCCAGCTAGGTCACCGGTACCCGAAGTCAGATAGGCTTTAGAAGTACGCAAACAGACAGTAAGCCCTTTAGCAGTGGGTTATTGTATGGCTGCATTTGCTCAAACAGAGGAGAATTCGAGTCAACAGGTAACGGTGGATCCCTATGTACTATGTACAAAATTTCCCTACAACTCTGTTTGTAAACCCTACCATCTCAATCCAGTTGCCTTGGACGATCGACCTGGTGAGGAAGTTTTAGGCTGCCTATTAAAGGTTGAAGGGACTGAAATCAAAGGTCCTTGTAAATATTCGATTGCATCAGGAAATTTCGTAGTTTACATCGAAGAAGACCAAGAATTGGATTCTTTGGGAGGTGAAAAGCCCACACGTATTGTTAGTGTCTCAGCTAATAGTATTGCTAAGTTATTGTATGAAGAAGACACAATAAAAAATCGACCATCACTCCTTAATATTATTGCTCCTGCTCCTGTCCGTATTGCACGCCAAGTCTTCAAGAAACCAAAGGAAGTTTCTTTGATTTCAGTTATATTTCCAATGAGATTAACCAATACCGGTCAGTCTTTATCCTATTCTGAAGTAAGTGCGACTCAACAAGTATCCCCATCTTCTTCTGGAGGGGGAAACGCTACCCACCAGCAACCACAGCCAGTCATTGTAACCCTAGTCGTCGAACGGGAAGTAGGTGGCACCGTGAGGTCCCAGCTAGAGAGTGCCACAGGACTTCTATCGGAGGCCCCTCCTGCTGAACGTTGATCCTCCCTAGTAGCCAGTCTGACGGCGAGCTTTATCTGAAGAAATCTAGTCTTTCTCCTCTCTGGCTGGTTACGGGTCGATCCTAATAGTTTGTTGTTCAGAATTCCTTACACTTGACTGCACCGAATCGACACGCCAACCTTCTATACTTGTTGTTCGATCGTTTCTTGGGTCGTGGTAAAGATGTAGTGATTTGGCTAGGGTCTGGTCAAAGTAACGGGAGCTAAAGTCACTATTTGTTTATCACTAGCCTTTTTGGTACTAGGATGGCGTGCGATCGCATTCTCCCAACACTGACCAAGCGCATTCCTATAGCATGGTACGTCTATAACCGCATGCATTGTAACATTTCTTTACTAATAATGATTATTATTAACAATAAAAAGAATCATTATCACGATAGACTGTTCCCTGGGAGGTTCAGCCAACTAAGTGTGAACCTCTGATAACTATTTTCTTCATTAGGGATATCAAGGAAA
>NZ_JAAHHE010000412.1:0-4955 GCF_010692525.1 Moorena sp. SIO3B2 | reverse complement strand
ATTGGTGAGGCTAGGTAGAGAGGGTGGGAAGTGTGGGGAGATGGGGAGATGGGGAGATGGGGAGATGGGGGAGGTGCGTAGGGTGCGTGATAAGACGGGCTTGCCATGGTTTTCCGGCTTTTGGCATCGGTTGGGATCCCCGTCCCGTAACGCACCACTATTCCTGTTCCCTATTCCCTATTCCCTGTTCCCTATTCCCTGCTCCCTGTTCCCCGTTCCCTGTTCCCTAGCTTGACAGGTAAATTTTAAACTTGGTGCAAGATCTAAGTATTACCTACCATTGCTCCTGTTGGATAACTCAATGGGAGCCAAGAGAAGTTTATCTGGCACTGCTATCGCTGTGGGAGTAGTTTCTGCCAACTCAGATACAGCAGCATCCTGTTTTCTGTTAAGTGTACCTGGTGCAACGACTTCTAATAAACCAAAAACAGCAGGACCACCGTAATAGTTTGCGGGGTTATCCGGATCGGGATTTTTCATAAGAATAGAACGATTCCCCAAGGGAGCATCAGGAGCAGCAGTGATGGTGAGGATGAACACTTGCTGATTACTACCTAGATCCTGAAAATCTGTTTGTTCAAAGGTAATACCTGGTGAACCAGTAAATTCAATAGTGGATTGTGAATCGCTGTCAAATGCGTATAGTACAACATTCTCCACGGTAGTCCCTGGCTCAATACGCATATTTAAGCTAGAACGAAACGCTACACTAAGCATTTCCAATTCTCTCAAGACATACGGACGAGGTAATAACTTTGGTTCCCCTGCACAAAGAAGCCCATCTTGGTTGACCTGAGGCAAGGGCAGACCGGCAAGAGCAATTTGGAAAGTTTGAGCAATTTGTGCCCCGTATTCAATATTGAATCCATTGATGGTAATATCGCTAACCGTAAAGCCTAACTCCTCAGGCACTTCATAAACTGCATGGAGAATATAGTCCATTTCCTGGCCAGAGTCCCGTTTACGTCCGCGAATCACCTTCCAGTAGTCTGAGGGTTTAGCATCTTCAGGGGCATCAAAGGGTAATTCGTAGGTGTTAAAACTAGGTTCTTGGATGTACAGACCGACGGGATTTGCCAGGGATATCTGCATGCCAGAACCTGGTTCTCCTGTTCCCCGCACTACTCCGTTAACCAACGCTCCAATGGTGGGATCACTGTTACGGTTTGGGGTACCATACCGACTGCAATTGATCAGCTGGTTTTTGTCTGTAATTGGATTACCTGCTACATCTCTACGGAGGACTGTGGCTTGTCCAGCTAGAAATACTTCCGCACTTAGGGAATTAGGATTGCTAATCAGGTGAACCGCTCCAGCAGTCGTGGTGCTATTCCAGACATTGCGATCGTTATAAGCTGGTCGCCCCGTGGCGGGATCGATAACTAAATTACCTTGTTGGTTACGCAGATACAGATCCTCAATTTTGACCTGGGGACTGACTAATTTCTGGTAAAGGCCCAAGACAACATTGGGATCGACTTCCCACAAGGTATACCAGTATTCTCGGTTCTCACATGTGAACATTATTTTGGTAATCTTACCCTCTGCATTGCGGGTGACGCTCCACTCACAATATTCATCCTGCCAGCCACGGGGACCACTCGGACCATAGTTATCCTCCGGGGGTGGTCCTTCGTCAGCATATTGCCACTGGGTACGTTCCCCAACATTGGGATATGCCATTAAAATCCGGTTCGGGAACGCCGTCCATTTAATAGGTACACCCTTCGTTCCTTCTGGAATATCAGTTTTGAGAGGATTGAAATATTGGCTTAGGGGTGGTTGGTTAACTGAACTCCACGGATCGTTTTTCAAGGTTTGTTCTGTATAGCGATTGATGTTATTACTCCAGCGAGTGCGTAATGCTTGTTCCTTTTCTTCTTCTCCACAAAAATCATTTTGATTGGCTGGTGGATCAAATTGAGGTAGTTTAGCCATTGATTGACTCCTTAGTTTTTTACTGTTATCGATATCACAAGTAAGTTGTTGTTGTTTCAGTTAATTTCTAAACATTCAGCGATCAGCCGTCAGCTAAAAGCTCACGCTACTTGAGGTGCTTAAAATAAACCTAGAACGAGAGAATTTAATAGGTAAGCATTCAGCAGTCAGCGGTCAGCGGTCAGCTATTTTCTTCAAAAGCTGTTCGCGTAGGGTGCGCATAGCGCATAGGCTGATAGCTGATAGCTGATAGCTGATAGCTGATAGCTGATAGCTGATAGCTAATAGCTGTTCGCGTAGCGTGCGCGTAGCGCTTAAGCTGATAGCTGATAGCTGATAGCTAATAGCTGTTCGCGTAGCGTGCGCGTAGCGCTTAAGCTGATAGCTGATAGCTGATAGCTGATAGCTGTTCGCGTAGCGTGCGCGTAGCGCTTAAGCTGATAGCTGATAGCTGATAGCTGATAGCTGTTCGCGTAGCGTGCGCGTAGCGCTTAAGCTGATAGCTGATAGCTGATAGCTGAATGCTTACCTTAAATCACTCTGGGGAAGTAACAAGCTAAATTCATTCAGGTTACTAATTGTTGGCCAGGATTGAAACTGCTCCCGGCGCTTGACACTTGATTCCATCAGTTGAGCTAACTGCTCCCTAGGAGAAAGTGTGTTTAATTCATCCAAATAAGCCTGAATTTGCTCTTCGACAAAGGATTTCCACTGATTATCAGGTAGTTCCCATGTTTGCAAAAACTGTTGTTCCGCAGTGCATTGGTCAAAGTTAGTAGGATCGCAGGGAGACTGGTTAGCAGCAGCAACTCTAACTTTCTCGGCAAAATCATTGGGTACACTACTAATCCCATTGATGATTGTGCCTGTTGTGACTTGCTCAGCGTACTGCTGCAAGCTAGACCGCTTTTCGGAAAAGACAGGGTTTTTGAAGTCCACCATCAAGACAGCAGCAATGAATTTATCTGTCAAAATCTTGGCACTTCGCATCCGTGTGAGCATGTAGAGGTCTTCTGCAGCAGGAACTGGCACAAAGAAAGAAAAGTAGGTAGAGCCATCCTGTTCGTACAGTGGAGAATCATCCGGTTTGGTGAAGTCAGATTGAACCAGTTGGAAATGATTGGTATTTAGGTAATTGTCATACTCTTGTCGCTCGAAGGTAATCAGCGGGATATTGTAGTTAAGACCTAAGCTGGTCTTGAGGGCTGAATCCCAAACAAAAAAGTCATTGGGAATACCATCAACAGCACGGTTGGCTGGGCTAGTATTGGCTCCATTGCTTTCAATCTTCGTTGAGGCCAAATTGATGGTAGTGTTGGTGGTCAGATGACGTAGCATCTGGTTGACGTCCGTTAAGTTAATAACTCCTTCTTGTCTTTTGTAGCGATCGCGCAACCAATTCTTATGGTAGTTAATGAAACCACTGCGAATTACCTGCTCAAGCACCTCGGCTCCTTGCAAGTTCTGAAAGAATATTTCTTGGGTCACCCTTAACGGCACTACTAGGGGTGAGATTGGCCCCCGCTGAGAATGCCAATTGTTCCAGGGTGGAGCAAGTTCTTTCATAATCACCACACCATTATGGTGACAATCAAAACAGCCCACTCCCATAGTTGGTTTTGCCCGCGCCATCCCAGAATCCCCAGCCCAAGTCCAAACTTTGGTAGATGTACCTGGTTGTTCACCTACCTGTTCCCGCAATTCATAGAAGTTGTATTTTTTGGCTTGTGCATCCCAGGCAATTACTTGCAAAAAGCTAGAGTTGCCACCGGCAGCTGTACTCACAAGAATATCGGCATTACTGGTGCGACTCGTTCCCCAAGTAAGAACATAACGAAGGTTACGGGGTTCTTCACGGGATGCAATAGTCGTCGGGATTTGACTGCCTTCTCCAAGCAAGTAGTTCGCTGATTCCAAGTTGAGTTGGGAGTCAGCAATAGCAGCAGCTAGAGCATCTACATTCTCTGGAAATGTTCCTTTGCTCAGAATCCCAGTAGCAAATGGATCCTTGAGCATCTGCTCAATTTCATCATCTGTCATTAGTTGAAGGCAGCTATCTATACCCTCAACAAAACGATAAATTTGGTCAGGAATTACGGCAGTGCAGTTAGGGACAGACACAGGCGAAAAGATTTCTCTGTCAGGACTACTCCCAAACTTGGGATGAGTAGCCTTCCGATAACTCCGCAACTGGAAATTACCTGTAGCAAATTGCACGTAGGAAGCCGCAATAGCCTGATTTTGCAACATATCAGCCAGCACCCATGAACTACCTAACAGAAATACCAGTAAAACGGCAAAAATACCAAATTTTGCTAAGTCTACTTTAGGCATTATCCTCTTCAATATCTTTTTAAACTCCTGCGGTAAGTGTCTGGTAAAGTTTTCCCAGAAGAGCATGGATTAAATCTTCGTTGTTAGTTGTCATAGTGAATCTCTATGAATTTAGAAAAGGACTTCAGAAAGATTGAACTGTTAACTACCATTTTTCCAAAGCTCTCTGGAATTTGAAGGTACCCGCGAGGGTACTCTTGCTCTCCCCCTTCCGCAGTCGAGAGTAGTTCCGTAGGGTGCGTGATATAGCAGAAGTCCTTTGTCAGAAGTCCTTTGTCAGAAGTCAAACTCTTGCGCTTCTTGATGCAGTCGCTCATGGGGGAAACCCCCAAGACCGCTTAGGTGCGCTTTCCGTTGGCGAATTAAATTCGCCACGGGTCGCACCTCTGCATCGCTTACAAAGGGTGTGAGACTTTTGTCATGTCCTAACTGCCCTGGCGATTGCTATCAGACGGGCTTGCCCGGAAATTGAAACGGGCAAGATGCCCATTCCACAGCCAGATGCCCATTCCACAGCCTGATGCCCATGCCACAGCCTGATGCCCATGCCACAGCCTGATGCCCATGCCACAGCCTGATGCCCATGCCACAGCCTGATGCCCATGCCACAGCCTGATGCCCATGCCACAGCCTGATGCCGATTCCACAGCCAGATGCCCATTCCACCCACCGGCTCAAACAGT
>NZ_JAAHHE010000411.1:0-4961 GCF_010692525.1 Moorena sp. SIO3B2 | reverse complement strand
TTACATCAATAGTGACGAATACCAAAATAATTTTGGGGATGATACCGTACCCTACTATTGTGGTTCTAGTAGCCAAATCGGTCAAAAGCAGGTGGGCTATAACCGTACCCTCTCCTTGGTAAGGGGTAATTCAGAAGTTGATAGCTCCATAAAAAGCTCTTGCTTGGTAGAAGCAGTTGCCACCAATAGCACCAGCAAAATTGTGCCACTGGCAGGTGGTCGTGCTGCAGCTTATGCTGATGCTACCGAAAAGATGTTCAAAATTGTAGTGCGCGGTGCGATGTACAGCGGTCGTCGCCGTCGTAGTACCACTGAGTACATTGTTCCTGGCAGCAAGATGACACCCCAAATTCAACGGATTAATCGCACTAGCGGGACAATCGTCAGCATTACAGAAATCTCCTAATGTCTGGGGTTTGGTCTTTTCGGAAGTTTTAAAGGAGAGATAGAAATGGGAAATTTAACTCGCTCAGCTACTCTAGGCTTGGATGCCTTTGAAGGTGATCCATTAGAATTACGGCCTTTTGCCACTGAAGAGGATTTACAAACGGTAATTCGAGCTGTTTACAAGCAGGTTTTGGGCAATGAACATATTATGGAGAGCGATCACCTCTCCAGTGCTGAAGCCCTACTTCGGAATGGCGATATTACAGTGCGTCAGTTTGTCAGGGTAGTGGCTAAATCTGAATTGTATCAGAAACTTTTCTTTCACAGTTCTTCTCAGTACCGGTTCATTGAGCTGAACTTCAAACACTTGTTAGGACGCCCTCCTCAGGACCAGGCAGAGATTGCTGAACACGTCCAACTATATAATACAGAGGGCTACGACGCTGAAATCGACTCTTATATCGATAACGACGAATACATTCAAAACTTTGGTGAGTACACCGTCCCTTATCCACGGTCTATCCGCACTCAAGTGGGGATCAAAAATGAAGGGTTCAATCGGATGTTCTCATTGCTACGGGGCTCTCCTACCAGTGACAGTGATACACAGGCAAAGTTAATTTCTTCTTTGGCTGCGAATATGTCCACGAAAATTACTCCACCAGCGATTGGCAATGGCGCAGCTAGTGGTAACACAGAGAAGCGGTTCCGGATTATTTACTCTACCTCAACTGCTGCTGCTCGACTCAATAAGTTTAGCAAGACCGAGCGGGTAGTTAACTACAGTCAAATGTCTCAACAATTTCAGAACATTCATAAATGTGGTGGAAAGATTACCAGCATTACTGAGGTTTTGTAATGCTGGTTGAACGTTGACCATTTGATATAAACTCAGGGTCGGCTAATAATAGCTTAATAGCTCCTTAATAGCTGACCCTAGGTTTGGGGAAATTACCTCAAACTAGGTTTAACCAACGATTATATCATTATCAAACTCACTTTAGGAGAAATAAGAATGGGGAATTTAACGGTATCAGCCACCCTTGGTCTAGATGCCTTTGAAGGTGACCCAGTAGAACTGCGACCCTATGCTACTGAAGAGGATCTGCAGACGGTAATTCGAGCCGTTTACAAGCAGGTTTTGGGCAATGCCCATCTGATGGATAGCGAGCGAATCACCAATGGGGAATCAATGTTGCGGAATGGGGATATTAGTGTCCGTGGCTTTGTGCGCATGGTGGCTCAATCAGCCCTGTATCAATCCCGATTTTTCCAGGTGTCTTCTCCCTATCGGTTCATTGAACTTAATTGCAAGCATTTGCTAGGTCGTGCTCCCCTAGATCAAGCTGAAATTTCTGAGCACGTCAGCCTTTACAATCAAGAGGGTTATGAAGCTGAAATCGATTCCTATATCGATAGTGACGAATATCTTGAGAATTTTGGCGATAACATCGTTCCCTATCCCCGCAGCATCCGTAGCCAACCTGGAATAAAGAATGTGGGCTTTAATCGGATGTTCTCGTTACTGCGAGGCTCTCCTACCAGTGATAGTGGAAAACCAGCCCAGCTAATTACTTCTGTAGCTGGTAATATATCTCCACAAGTTAAAGCTCCAGCAGTTGGAAATGGTGCAGGTTATGGTAATACTGGCAAGCGTTACCAGATTGCTGTTTCCACATGCGCTGGTGTAGCCCGCTTGAATAAATATAGCCAGCTGAACTATCAGGTTAGCTACGAACAACTCTCTGAACAAGTGAAGAGTATTCATAAAAGCGGTGGCAAGATTCTCAGTGTTACTGAGTTAACTTGATCTAGGAGCCCGGTTATCAGTTACTAAGTCAACGTAAGTATTCAGCCGTCAGCTGTCAGCCGTCAGCTAATCAACGGGAATTAGTAAACAACCTTACGGGCTGGTACAGCTAGTTGAAAATCCCTGCTCGTTTTACTCATCCCACCCCGTTCAGTTAAAGCGCCTGCTAGCTGATAGCTGATAGCTGATAGCTGATAGCTGAATGCTTACAAGTCAACAGTTAATGGTAATCAAGAAAAACTGTTAACTGTTAACTGATAACTGATAACTGGTAAGTGAATAGCTGTGTAAGTCAGCTAAATTTGAGCAAAGAATTTAGGAGGAATTTAAATGTCACTTTGGGTAATGGATGCTGACCCAGTAGAGTTACGTGCTGGTGCAACAGAAGATGATGTGCAGACAGTGATTCGCGCAGTTTACAAACAGGTTCTAGGTAACCCGCACTTGCTGGAATCCGATCGCTTAACTACCGCTGAAGCGATGCTGCGCAATGGAGACATCAGTGTACGGGGCTTTGTGCGCATGGTGGCTAAATCAGACTTGTATAAGTCCCTGTTTTTTGATTCTGCTTCCCAATATCGTTTCATTGAGCTCAACTACAAGCATTTTCTAGGTCGTGCTCCCCAGGATCAAACAGAAATTTCCGAACACGTTCAAATTTATAACACTGCTGGCTACGATGCGGAAATCGATTCTTATATCGATAGCGCAGAGTATCAGTTGAATTTTGGGGAGTTTATTGTCCCCTATCCTCGTAGTAATACTACCGAAGTTGGGATTAAGAACGTAGCCTTTAATCGGACGTTTTCTTTGATGCGGGGATATGCTACCAGTGATAGCAGTAACCAAGCTACCCTGATTAGTGATTTAGCCTCTAATCTGTCTACCAAGATTACTGCTCCTGCTGGGGGTTCAGGTACTTACGCCAATACTGGCAAACGCTATAAGGTTACTGTAGCTAAAGCTGGTGTTGGTTCTCGCTTTAAGCGGAGTAATGCTACCTATGAAGTGGGTTACGATCAGCTGTCGGCGAGGATTCAAAATATCCACAAAATGGGCAGCAAAATTGTCAGTATTACTGAAATCGGTTAGGTTGACTGTCAGGATTCAGGTAAGCTATCAGCTATCAGCTATCAGCTATCAGCTTTACGTAACTCAGCATTATTCGAATGCTTAGCTCTTTTCTTGATGCAAAGCGCGAGTGGGGGAAAACCCCGTGAGGCCACTGCATCGCTTATTCGCGCATCACCTCAAGTAGCGTGCGCTATGGGCATAAGCGGAAGACTGACGGCTGACGGCTGAATGCTGACGGCTGAATGCTTACGGATTCAGTAGTTGATCTGAGCTAAGTATCTAGATGTTAGTTTTTGGAAATAGGTTGTGAACAATCAACAGCTATTTTCCAAAAACTAACACTATTGCCTAGTGAACTATTGGTTAACTATTGATTAACTATTGGCAGTTAGATTGAGACTTTTTGAATTCAACACTTAATAAATTAGAGGTACTTTAGCGATGTCAGGAATGATTACAGATGGAACTAGCACTCTGAGTGATTATAGCGATCGCACAGTTGTACTAGAGGTGACAGGTCTGTGTCGCCAAGATGTAATGCGCACAAGTAACTATACGATGAAGGTTCCTTATAGCTGTATAGCTGAGGCAATGAAGAACATTAGCCGTATGGGTGCTAAGGTGGCTAGTGTCCACGTTAGTTAAAACAAAGTAGGTTGAGCTGACTACTGCACCGTACAAATTTTTTCGTTTAACTGTTGACTGTTGACTGTTGACTGTTGACTGTTAATGGTCAACAGTTTTACAAATCAATTAAATCTCTGAGTGCAACTAGCGTGTCAGTCAACCAAGACGATATGGAAAGCGTCACCTTAACCAATAATACTTGACCGTTAATAAATTAATACTTACAGTGTTCAATCAATTTTTTGGACATTCAAGGATAAATACTATTGAATTGAAGATGAATTATTGAAGAAGGTAGTCTTCGTCAAAAAAAAGTTGTTTATTAGTTGTTGATTAACTGTCTTTGACAACAATGGATTGGGAGGTCTTTTAGATGGTAATTGGTTTTATAAACCCTGTACTGACACGAGCCGCACAATTAGGGGTGGCAGCATTTCAAGAAACAGACCCAGTTGAACTGTGGCCTAGTCATTCTGAAGAAGAAATAGAAATTGTGATTCGGGCTGTCTATCGGCAAGTGTTGGGGAATACCTATGTCATGGACAGTGAGCGGCTCACCGTTGCCGAATCTCAACTCAGAAACGGAGAAATTTCTGTCCGGGAATTTGTGCGGCAAGTGGCTAAATCTGAGCTTTACTACTCCCGATTTTTCGACAGTTGCCCTCGTAACCGAGCCATTGAGTTGAATTTCAAGCATCTCCTTGGTCGAGCTCCCGAAAGCTATGAGGAAATTATTGAGCATACTACGCTGCTTGATAAAGGTGGTTATGAGACTGAAATCGATTCTTATATCGATAGCGAAGAATACCAGCTGGCTTTTGGGGAAAACCAGGTTCCCTATTATCGGGGCTACAAAACCCAGATAGGTAAGAGTACAGTGGGATTTACCCATATCTTAAAACTGTTGCGTGGTGCAGCCGGTAGCGATCAAGCAAATGTTTGGCGGGGGAATTGGTCTCGGTTGAATCAGTCCCTGATGACCAATAGCCCCAGTAATATGGAGCCGCTGTCTGGAGCTGGTGATGTAGTAAAACCGACTGATGTCAATAAACTCCTGGCTAAT
>NZ_JAAHHE010000410.1:0-4975 GCF_010692525.1 Moorena sp. SIO3B2 | reverse complement strand
TTACTAAAGGAAATTAGCCCAAATGTCGGTTATCGATACAGATCAGGGTCGCAAATTTATTACCACTGAACCGATCACAGAAAGTGAAGAAACAGGAAAACAAAGAGTGTGGGATGCCACTCGCAGTGCTTTTTCAGAACGCAATTGTATTGGCTACTGGCGCTATCCTATTTTTTCTAAAGTAGGGGAAATCTCTAAAGAGCCTGATATTTTTATTACTGATCAAGACCTTGGTCTAGTAGTAATTGAAATCCAATCTGTCACCATTGATCAAATCATTACTATTGATGGTTATCAGTGGCAACTCCAAAACTGTGACACCACTGAAGCACATCCCTACCAAGAAGCAGAACATCAGTTAAAAGCAATACTGGCTTCTTGCGATCGCGAACCAGCCCTTTGGCGCAAAGTTACCGGTAGGGCGATGATTGCTCTTCCTTTAATTACTCAAGAACAATGGCAACACCACGGTTTTGATCAACTCCCAGACTGTCCTCCCATTATCTTCCAGGACCAACTGGGTAAAGTTGGCTTGCTAGAGTGTATTCAAGAAACTGAATCAGTGATACCAGGAGAAGACATAGATGATCAGCAGTGGAAGTTACTCTTATCCGTGATCAGCGGAGCACCAATTTTCCGTAAACCTCCGCGTACCCTAGTCTCTACCGAAGGCAAAACTCGCGCTAGTGTAATAGCTGCTTACTCGGAACAACTCTACGAATTAGATTCTCAGCAGGAACACATTGGAAAAGAAATCCCTCCTGGGTTTCAGCGGCTGCGGGGAATTGCGGGGTCAGGCAAAACAGTGCTGCTATGCCAAAAAGCCGCTCATATGCACTTGAAGCATCCAGACTGGACGATTGGGTTAGTGTTTTTTAGTCGCACCCTCTACGAATTGATGATTGGGTTAGTGGATCGATGGCTGCGTCGTTTTAGCAATGGCGATATCCAGTATGAGCACAAGACTAACCACAAACTGCGAGTGCTTCATGCTTGGGGTGCTAAGGATCAGCCTGGTTTGTACAGCACGATTTGCCAGTTAAATGGCGCTAGACCCAAATCGGCTCGGGATACTCGGGAAAGACAGCCCAATCGGGGTTTGGCAGAACTTTGTAAACGGCTATCGGAAGAAATCAACATTGAACCCTGCTTTGATGCCATTTTAATTGATGAAGGACAAGACTTAGTTACTGAAGATGACTTAAAATACCAGGGCAAACAAGCCATTTATTGGCTAGCTTATCAAGCCTTACGACCCGTTGACCCAGAACAGCCAGAACAACGGCGCTTAATCTGGGCTTATGACGAAGCTCAAAGCCTAGACACCTTAAAAATTCCTACCACAAAAGAACTGTTGGGTGAAAATCTCAGCCGACTTTTGTCACAAGGACCACAATACACCGGTGGTATTAAAAAATCTGAAGTTATGCGGCGCTGCTACCGCACTCCTGGCTCAATTCTCACCGCTGCTCATGGGCTCGGAATGGGGTTGCTACGTCCTGATGGAATGCTAACTGGAATTACCAGAAAGGAAGATTGGGAAAAAATTGGTTATGAAGTCAAAGGTAACTTTATTCCCGGTCAAAAAATCCACCTCCATCGTCCAAAAGAAAACTCCCCCAATCCAGTTCCTGAATTGTGGAGCGCACCAGTATTAGACTTTGAAACCTATGGCTCTCGTCAGGAAGAAATGAGTGCTTTGGCAGATAAAATTATGCATAATCTGGTTGATGATGACCTTAAAGCCAGTAAAGAAATCTTAGTGCTAGTTTTAGGCTCTAGTTCCGAAGCAATTGAATTAGAAAATCATGTCGCTGTTGTGTTGATGGAGCAAGACATTGATATTTATATTCCCACAGCATTAGAGTTGAATGAACTCAAGCCTCAATGGCCCCACGTTGATCGCGATCGCTTCTGGAAAGATGGTGGAGTAACCATATCTCGTGTGCCCCGTGCTAAGGGTAATGAAGCGGATATGGTTTATGTGGTCGGTGTTGATAATGTTGCCAGAAACGAGAGTGATGTCAGTCTGCGTAACCAGCTATTTGTGGCATTAACTCGGGCGCGGGGCTGGGCAAGTGTCAGTGGAGTGGGTGACTATCCCATGTATAGCGAAATGCACCAGGTCATTGAGAGTGGCGATACCTTCACCTTTACCTACAAGCGACCTCTGAAGCGGGATATTGGTGACCTTGAAGAAGGTTAACCGTCACAACTGTTTAACTTCGGAATAGGGAACAGGAATCCGTAAGCTATCAGCGTGTCGCGTATCAGCGAACAGCGATTAGCGCTACTTGAGGTGCTAAAGGCTTGTGGCCACGCTACACCGAACAGTTTCTGCCCATAGCGTACGCTACTAATGGTGCTTTTGAATAAAATAAGCATGATAGCTGACAGCTGACGGCTGAATGCTTACAGGAATCCTCCCCGATTTGAACATGTTATGTTCAAAAAGACTGCCAAATTTGATAAATTTCCCCAAGAAGCAAAAGCAGCTTTAGCACAGATGGAAGAGTATTATGAATTGGTGCAATAACGGGATTAATCGGGTGAATCTTTTTGTTGTAAATTTATAACTAAAGGAAGTGTGGGGAGATAGGGAGATAGGGAGATGGTGGAGATTTTTATTAAGGGTAATTGTCATAAAATAATATGAGCATTCTATTGCCGAAGAGTGTTTTTGCATGCATTGAGATGCACCCTGAGTAATCGCCCATGTTGCTCAATTATGGCGTAAGGTCGTGATTGCTCCTAAGGTTGATTAGGAATAGTGCTATCTTTGACGCAACTTGGTATCAATAAATCTCCCATGCGAATTTTACAAATCGTCCCGTCGATTTCCCTGGTATATGGTGGTCCGAGTCAAATGGTAAAGGGACTATCTCAGGCTCTGGCATCTCAAGGAGTAGAAATTACAGTACTAACTACTAACTCTAATGGGGATGCTGGTCAACCCCCTTTAGATGTACCCCTGGATAAACCAGTACAACAGGATGGCTATCAGATCAGATACTTCCGTTGCTCTCCCTTTCGCCGCTATAAATTTTCCCTGGGCTTATTACGCTGGCTATGGCAACACGCCTCAGAATTTGACCTTGCCCATATCCATGCCTTGTTTTCCCCAGTCAGTACAGCAGCGGCTACCATCGCCCGAAAACAGGGATTACCCTACCTATTGCGTCCCTTAGGTACCCTTGACCCAGCGGATTTGCGGAAGAAACAACAGCTAAAGCGCATCTATGCCGCACTGTGGGAGAAACCGAATTTAGCTGGAGCAGCTGGTATACACTTTACGAGTCAACAGGAAGCTAAGATTTCGGAACGTTTTGGCACAGCATCCCCTGATATCGTGATTCCCTTAGGAGTAACGCCGCCAATCCAGCAACAACTTCAGCAACAACTAGCTCAAGCACGTACTGAATTGAAGATTCCCCATGACCAGCCCTTAGTGTTGTTTATGTCTCGTATTGACCCGAAGAAGGGATTGGATTTACTTATCCCAGCTCTAGAAAAGCTATTAAACGAGGGATTGCAGTTTCACTTTGTCTTGGCGGGAACTAATCCTCAAGACCCAAGTTATGAAAATAGTATCATAGACCAGATCAAGGCTTCAACTCTATCATCAAATACTACCATTACTGGTTTCGTGACTGGTGATTTGAAAGCAGCATTGTTAAAGGATGCGGATGTATTTGTCCTGCCATCTTACTACGAAAACTTTGGGATTGCGGTAGCGGAAGCGATGGTGGCTGGGACAGCAGTGGTGATTTCTGACCAGGTCCATATTTGGGAAAACGTCAAAGATGCTGAAGCAGGATGGGTGAGTGCTTGTGAGGTTCAGGCTTTGACTAGACAGTTACGGGAAGCACTTCAAAATAAAGATGAATGCCAACTGCGGGGAGTCAAGGCTCAGGAGTATGCTTTAAAGCACTATAGTTGGAATGCGATCGCACAACAAATGATTCAGGTTTACCGTCAAATTAGTGATTAGTACCCGCAAGGGTACTGTCAAACCCCCGATAAACCAAGCAAAATAGACCTATCAGCCAATTAGATACAACAACACAGAGCAATACAGGAACGATACATAACAATGGAACGTATTCAGGAAATTCCTACCTTTAAAGTTAATGGTTTTGCTGCTCTGGTAGGGATTATTGCGATCGCTAGTTTTGGTGTGTGGTTAGGTAAAGGTCTAGTCGGGTTTTCCAATATCAACGACTTATTGATCTATACCAACAACTTATTTGGTATTGGTCTAGTGATTGTAGCCTTGGTTGCCGTAAAAGGCTTTTTGACTGTGCAGCCTAACCAAGCCCGAGTGCTAGTGTTTTTAGGTAACTACGTTGGCAGTGTCCGTACCTCTGGTTTTTGGTGGGTTAACCCTTTTGCCTCCAAGCAATTGGTTTCTCTACGAGTGCGTAATTTCAATAGTGATAAGCTGAAGGTAAATGACGCGAAAGGCAACCCCATTGAGATTGCTGCGGTAGTTGTCTGGCGAGTTGTAGACTCAGCCAAAGCCACCTTTGACGTAAATTCCTATGTAGATTTTGTGGCCATCCAAAGTGAGACCGCTATCCGTGGTTTAGCCAGTCGTTATCCCTACGATACTAATCAAGAAAACCTAGCGTCACTCAGAGGCAGCCCCGAAGAGATTGCAGCAGCTCTTAAGGAAGAATTACAGGCTCGCTTAGAGGTGTCAGGTGTCGAGGTGATTGATAGTCGTATTTCCTATTTAGCCTACGCTCCAGAAATTGCCCAAGTCATGCTACGGCGTCAGCAAGCACAAGCAATTATAGCAGCTCGTCAAGAAATTATCGAAGGTGCCTTAAGCATGGTGGAAATGTCCATCAAGCGGCTGAACGATAACCAAATTATTCAGCTAGACGAGGAAACAAAAGCAGCAATGATTAACAATTTGCTAGTGGTTTTGACTGCTGAGCAAAATATACAACCTGTGGTCAATACTGGTAGT
>NZ_JAAHHE010000041.1:0-44996 GCF_010692525.1 Moorena sp. SIO3B2 | reverse complement strand
TTAGTGCTAAATTAACATCAATAGCTTCTTAAGCTTATTATAGCGTTAATTCAACGTAAAATTGACTTGGTCAATTTGATCGCTGAAAAGCAGTGCCTGAGAAAGTTTCAAGTTTTTGGAGAGGTCTATTCGGTGTTGTTAAGACACACGGCGGTATTTTATCTGGTGAAGGCTTCAAAGTTAAAAAAGGGCGGACAGGGACTTACGAGATAACCTTTGATAAGGAATTTGCACAAATTCCTGGAGTAACCTGTACAATTTATGGGGATTCTTGGAAAAGTTATCAAATGTCTATTTCAGTCGTTGACATTCAAGATTATTACTTCGTATGCGAAACTTCAACACCCGATAGTCTTGCAGATAGTGCTTTCAGCTTTATTGCTGTTGGTTAAGAGGCGGAAGCTGACTAGGTGACATCAGCCCTAAAAAGCTTAGTAGATAAGGCTTTGAGGCAAATGAGCTTAGGGAAGATACAGTCCCAAATTAACCCTAGATTCATTTAATAGCAAGCTCAAACCCTTATAACTCAGGTCAGTTCGGGATAAGAAAAAGATCTAATAGCTGTTCGCGTAGCGCACGCTACGCGAACAGCTATTAGCTATTAGCTTTGGGCCAAAGCTCACGCTACGGTAATGGCTCAGGGCTGACGGCTGACCGCTGATGGCTGAATGGTTACGATAAAACGGATCACAAATCAGGCTATTGATTTTATAGTTGAGCTTTCTTCTAAATACTCCAAGGTTTTAAGCAGACGAACTGCTGAGTGATAGGCTTCTTCAGTTAATTCCTGACGTTCCTGAGGGCTATCCACTAGGTCATTCACCACTAACTGCAAGCAAACAATCATTGGGGTCAGGTGAGTTCGCACTTCATGGGAGGTCTTGACTAACTCCTTTTTTACGACATTTTTAACCTCTCCATTGCTATTGTGCTCAAACTGCATCTTGTACAAACGAGAGTAGTAACCCTCCTTCCTAAGCAGTTCCTCATGGGTGCCAATCTCAACCACTTGCCCTTTGTCCATAACCACGATTTGATCAGCTTTTTGGATCGTGGACAGTCGGTGAGCAATCACTACCGTTGTGCGATCGCGACAGAGTTCATCAATAGCTTGTTGTACTAGCCGTTCGGAAACCGTATCTAAGGCACTGGTTGCTTCATCTAAAATTAAAATATCTGGATTCCGCAGCAGTGCCCGGGCAATGGCCATGCGTTGACGTTGTCCACCGGATAAGAGTACACCGCGATCGCCTACTTGGGTATCAAACCCTTGGGGTAATTGAGTGATAAATTCATAGGCATTGGCTCGTTTCGCTGCTGCAATAATATCTGCCTCGGTAACATCTTTCATTCCATAAGCAATATTGTTGCGCACCGAATTATTAAATAAAAATGTATCCTGACTGACAACCCCCATCGCTTGTCTGAGGGAACGGATATCGTACTGCCTCAAATCTGTGCCATCTATGGTGATTCGTCCTTCAACTGGGTCATAAAATCGTGGCAACAAATCTGCCAAAGTTGACTTACCGGCACCGGAAGCACCCACCAATGCCAGAGTAGTGCCTTTGGGAATCGACAAATTCACCCCATTGAGTACCAAATCCTCATGACCAGGATAGGCAAACGATAGATTTTCTATGCGAATTTCTTGGGATAGCTTTGTGTAGATATTTTTGCCATTGGTCATGATCGGTTTGTTGTCTCGCCGCAAAAAATCAGCCACGATTGCTGTACTAGCAGACACATTAGCAAACCGACTTCTTTGCCCATTCAACTGACTGATTACTGGTAACAAACGGAATAGTAAGAATAAATAAATCCCCAAAACAGTAGATATCGCTTCCAGTTCTTCTGCTGAACTATCTTGCAACAGGAGATTTTTGCCCACAAAGACGATGGCTAAAATTGCCAATATTCCCGAGACTTCATTAATGGGGTTAATTGCCGCAAAATTAGCCTGGGATTGAAATTCAGCCTGTTCACGTTCATCAATAACTTTTTCAATCCGTTGATATTCATCTTGTTCATTACTAACTGATTTGATTAACCTAATTCCCGTTAATATTTCCAGTAATGAACCTGAATATTTTCTTGATTTTTCTGATAGAATTTTACCAAATTGCTTAGACCGCCTCACAAAAACTTGATTAATAATGAATACGCCCAATAATAAAATACTTGTTGCAATAGTGAGTTGCCAGGAAATCGAGATTAGAAGAAATACAAATACAAAAATTGTGATTACCGTCGTAAATAATTGAATGGCAATTTTAATGGCATTAGCGGCTCGACCAATTTCTTGACTAATCCGATTTATAATATCACCAATTTTAGTCTTAGCATAAAAATCTAGATCCACATCCAGTAGTAATTTTATCCCTTCTTTACGAAAGGTATTAATTAATTTTTTGGATAAATGGGTAGACACTAAGATATTGACATAGTTAGCTACATTTTTCAGGACAATGGCTAAGAGAACTACCAGTACCATGAGCAGCAAGCGATCGCCCCCTTCAAAGCCCTCAAAAAGAGCCATGGTTTTCTGAATGATAGGCGGTGCTTTGCTTAACTCTAGTTTCTTTTGACCTAAAAATTCCAGCACTAACGGCACAATTATGGTTGTACCGACACTATTAAACATGGCACTGGAAAATCCCAGCAGGACAGTCAATACAATCAAGATAGGATGGCGTAGTGCGTAGCTAAGGAGTAATCGATTAGGAGACATGATTACTGTTTTTTTCTTGTTGAGTGTTGACTGTTGACTGTTGGTATAGGGGAAGACTTACTGGTGCTCCATTCAAGCATAAACAGTCAACAAAAAAGCTGTTAGTTAGTGAGCAAAATTATATGTTGAACAGCTTAGCAGATTATAAATCAGCAATAACATCTGCAAGAACTGCCGCCATGGCATCAACACTATGGTACTTCACACATAGCTCCCTGGCTTGAAGTCCTTTATGATTGGCAACATCTAGATTCTGAAATATCTGTTGAATCCCCTCAGCTAGTTGTTGTGGCGAACTAGGCTCAACCAGATAACCGGTATCACCTAAAATTGTTGGGATATCCCCAACACGGGTAGACAAAACTGGCTTAGCCATTGCCATACCATCTGTCAATTTTAAAGGAAACTGAGCTCTAGCCGCCAGAGTATCTCGCTGGGGAACCACCACAATATGAGCCGCTGACACGACCTCTGGCATTTCTTCGACTGGGGTTCTGGGCAATTTAAGAATCCAACGTCCCCATTGTTTGATCAGTTGTTGATCATAATCATCATAGGGACTGCCTCCTACAATCACCAATCTTAAGTCTGGCTGATTGAGATACTCTAGCGCTACTAAAACATCTTCAACTCCTTTGTGGGGTCGTGGCGCACCAGGAAACATTAATACCCGATACTCCGATAACCCATAACGCTTCCTGCTCAGTTCTGGGTCATAGTGCTCGGGGTCAAACAGATCGGTATCTTTACCATTGGATAGATAGACACCACCGAAGCGTTCCTTGAGAAACTGAGTATCTATAGTGATAGCGTCCGCATAATTGACCAAGTTTTCTAGCCATTTGATATAGAGGGGATGGTCTGGATATCTCAATTGACCATCTTTGGTAATAATATCCCTACCGAACTGTTTAAGGGTTGGACGATACTGCCATTGGTCCCCACCATACCAACTTAGCTCCCAATCATCCATATCTAGAATGATTGGACGACGGCTAGTAAACTTTTTCAGCACAGACAGACCAAAACTGGTGGGTTTGGGTTTTACGGCATAGATAATATCGCCATCTATCTTTTTTAACAGGTCTCGGCCAGCGGTTAAGACTCCAGGATATTTACCACCAGGGACGGAAGTAATGGTAAAACCAGAAGGAGGAGTGGCATATAACTCCTTCCCAAACATAAATCCCACAATGTCTATGGCATAGTTGAGCTTTTTGAGGACTTGTCCGAGCAAAAATGCCCGGATAGCACCACCACCGGACAAGTCACTGACAACTAGGGAAACTTTTTTGTTCATCGGATTTTGATAAAACTGGTACACGATACATGGTGATCAACCTCTCGTGTGAAAGTTATTACTCCCCTTGGGTTTAGCAAGATGTCCCAATTACCACGCACTAATGGTCAAGACAGAGGGAGTCAGGAGCTTGTAGGGTGGGCAAAAACCATTTGATTCTTTTGAGTATTCATGATTAGATTACTTTGCCCACCCTACTAATGGTCTAATGGTCACTAAAGAGGAAGTCGGGAGTCGGGAGTCGGGGTAACAAAATTGAATTTACCTCATAATTATGGAATTGTCCGATAATCTCAACTCGGGAGCTATTCGGAAGTGCTTACCAGCTAAACCCAAGCGTGCTAAGGGTCAAATCTCAGGAAGACCAACCATTACCTGTCGATTTAGGTGGGGTGATTGACACTTTGCTAGATAAACACTTTAATCAGGGAAATGCAAAATGGCGCATAGAATCAGTATTCCCGTTTCAACTGCTATAATCTCAGGTGTGATCAACTATCAAGCTTTCCACACCCTAATCTAATCAAACAAAAAATCGACGAACGACACTAAGGGTGCATCTCCTAAAAGCTGTTTGACACGGTGGTGCGTTACGGGGCGGGCTATCCAAACCCTGACTACGAGGCGAAAAATGAAGGCTCCCCTAACACACCCTACGCAAAATTTTCAAATATGAGATGCACCCGACATTAACCCCTAAAGCGTTGAACGTTTCAGGGGTGTGGTAGATGGAAATTTAGAAAATAGGGAAGAAAGGGAAGAAAGGAAACAGAGGGAACATAGGGAACATAGGGTTAGTAAACAGCTAGAGAAAATGTCGCAGAGTCTACCAAAAACTATTATTATTTGTTAGACTTAAATTATGGTAACACCGACAGGGATTATTATGTAACTTAAATTAAAGCCGAAAACCAAGGTAAGATAGTTGCGGTTACATCCCGGTGTTAGACTTTTTTGACATTTTTATGGCGCTCGCGGGATATTCCCGAGAGCTTTGGGAGATACCCCCTGGATGCTATTGCATCTTGCCTTGGCGAGCCTTGGTCTATCTTGGTAGACTTTGGTAGCTAAAAAGTATCGGACGTAAGAGTTGACCATTGCGGTGCGCTTGACTAGGTCAAGCGCACCGGTACATCCAGCCAATTGGTAAAGCTGTCCCTATGTGCCTACTCCATAGTTTGATTAGGCGATAATAGTTAATTTTTAATCATACCCTACACCGAACGCCTAAGGCGAACATTCTTAATTCTTAATCCTTAATCCTTTATGCGACGGGAACTCTAAGGCCAGCATCCTTGAACCCATGGCGCTTCTGATGCCATTGCCAGGCGTTGGATAAGATGGTGTTTATATCGGAATACTGGGGATACCAACCCAGAAGTTTTCTGGCTTTGTCACTACTACCGACCAAAGCGGGCGGATCACCAGGACGGCGATCGCATTCTATAGCTTTGATGTTTTGTTTTGTGACAAATCTGGCTGCCTCAATCACTTCTTTGACTGAGAAGCCGTTGCCATTGCCTAAGTTAAAGATTTGACTATCCCCACCCTTTAACAAATAGTCCAACCCCAAAACATGAGCAGAGGCTAAATCCTTGACGTGAATATAGTCCCGAATACAAGTTCCATCAGCTGTGGGATAATTGGCACCAAAAATGGAGATCGACTCCCGTTTACCTAAAGCAGTAAGCAGCACTAAGGGGATAAGGTGGGTTTCGGGAGTGTGATCTTCCCCTAGCCTACCCTCTGGGTCAGCACCAGCAGCATTAAAATAGCGGAAGGTTACGGATTTTAAATCATAGGCGGTATGGAAATCCGATAGAATCCGCTCTACCATTAATTTACTCGCCCCATAGGGATTAATTGGGTTTTGGGGATGATCTTCTGGAATCGGTACAGTTTTTGGTACCCCGTAGGTAGCACAGGTAGAGGAAAAGACTAATTTTTTAATTGATGCTGCTACCATAGCTTCCAGGAGTGTTAGTGTCCCGGTGACATTATTGCGGTAATATTTAGCCGGGTCAGTGACCGACTCTCCCACATAGGCATAGGCAGCAAAGTGCATTACTGCACTGATATCATAGTCTCTAAAAAGATTGTCGAGTAATACCCGGTCATTGGTATCACCGACAACTAGCTTCACCTTTAGAACATCTTCGACTATGTCTCGATGACCATAGACTAAATTGTCTAGAACCACCACGTTGTAGCCAGCTGCCAAGAGTGCTAATACAGCATGGGAGCCAATATATCCGGCTCCCCCTGTAACTAGCACAGTTGCTTTGGATTGCGACACTTGAATACCTCGCTAGTCTAGATTTTTGCTTTTACCAAATTATTCCCTGGGATTGCTTGTAATTCCGCAAATTTGGGTAAAATAGTAATCCCATATGGAGATGCCAGATTTGATTTGGTGATGCTTGAACCTAATTGTGACGCAATAGTCAAGCTGATTCATTATTCCGGTTAATTATTCTGGCTTCAAGCCCCACCTCCTAGCGGTAAGGGGGTTGTGGGATTCAATGCCTGTCAGATGCGCTTTGACAACAGTTAAAACAATGTCCCATCCATCAGGATGCTCACGGGGAAGTGCTTATCTAGTCTGGGATAAGGTAGTATTTCTGAGATAATCACAACCAAGATGGATGTCTTAAGGAAACCCTGAGGCTAATAACGGCTAATAACAAAGGCTTGGTTGTCATCCCACACTTTCGAGACCGGAAAGTGTGGGTAGTTATCACTGTGCGTCCCTAATCAAGTAACTTGACAATCAACTAATTTCACACGACCAGTCTGAACATGATCAAATATCCGATTAATCTGGTGGCGTTCTGCGTCGCTTATATTGTAATCGCAGAGGAAGGCACTCGTCAGCTGTAGATACTCTTGACGGCTCAATTGACCCCTGGTAATCATCTGGTTTACCATTGTCTCTATGTCCAGGTTGGATTGGCGTTCAGGTGTAGACGCCACAGATTTATGCTTTAGTCGGTGGGAAATCAAAAATGGCGATTCTGGGGATAGAGCGATTTTCATGATTATTTAGCACCTCTGTATAATTCAATCGAGCCAACCTGAATGGTTAGGGTCAAAGGAAGTATTGTGAGTAAAGAATAAATTTTGATGCTAGAAAAGACAGTTGACTAGGAACCTCCTTGACCATTTACTCTCTGTACCAGGCAAGCTGGCAGTGTCTTTACCCGTTGCTCTTTATCATGACACCGCCATTACAAGCAAGATATCACAGCAAAGAAAGAAAAAAAACACTTAATTATTAATGCTACCGACTGATTTGCTAATTAGTAGACAAAATGGCGAAGAAATCATTCCCAAACGGTTGCTGATTAACAATCAGACCTGTGCTATGGCAGCTGAGTTAATCCACTGCTTTATTGAGGCTACTGGTAGTACCCAAGGGGAACTAGACCGTAAGTTGTTGGATTGGGAAGGAGATAGCCCTGACTACCGGGTTAAACGAGGTTTAGCCCATATTCTTAAAACGAGCTTCAGTACCTTTGAAGTTGTTAGCCCCATAGACCCTAAGGCACTCCGCCAACGAGTTTTTGCCCTGGCGGCTCAATCTGTTCCTAGTCGCCAGGCAACTCAGACTACTCTAGAAAGCCTGAGCACTGCTTTATCTGAGGAATTAAACCAGGAAGTGTTGCCTGAGCAAATTTCTAAAGGACTTTATGCGGATTTACAAGAAAATCGTATTCTGACTCAATTCGATCACCCAGCACCAGAGGCATTACTGCATCGCTATAATTTATCTCAAGTTCAGGGTATTTTTTATCGGGCATCTGAGATGACTCTGAATGCTCATCGGAATGTTCCAGGGGAGTATAAGCTATTAATCCGCTATTTGAAGTTGTTTCAGCTGATGACTTACATTGAAGGGGATGCGGACCATGGCTTCACGATTACTATTGATGGACCGACTAGTTTATTTAAGCCGAGTACTCGCTATGGTTTAGCGATCGCAAAACTGATTCCAGCCTTACTACACGTTACTAAATGGAGTCTCAAGGCTACCTTACAAAGCCGTGACTCTTACAGCGGTACGATCAAGACGGGGCATTTTAGCCTTAATGACCGCTGTGGCTTGGTGACTCACTATCCCCCTGGTAAACCTTACGACAGTATGTTAGAGGCTTCCTTTGCTAAGCGTTGGGAATCTCAGAAAACTGAGTGGGTATTAGAGCGAGAAGTGGATTTAATTCCTATTCCTGGTAGTGTGATGGTGCCCGACTTTCGGATTGTTCATCCTGATGGGCGAAATTTCCTATTAGAAATTATTGGTTACTGGCGTCCAGAGTATTTAAAGAAGAAATTCGCTCAGGTGCGCAAGGCCGAATGTGACAATTTGATTCTGGCGATTTCGGAACGGTTAAATTTGGATAAAGCTGGGGTTACGGTGAAGAATTTGCCAGCTCAAGTTGTTTGGTTTAAGGATAAACTTTCACCGAAAGCTGTGTTGGAGCTTTTGGAATAGTTTGGGAAAATGTATTCTTGTTAAGTGCGTAGTGGAGTGACCATGTTAAATTAGTGTAATAGAGCCAGGGAGCGGTGAGAACCATGGGTAGAGGAAGACGGGACAAGATGGCACTGAGTACAGAGCATTGGCATTGACTCGAAGCAATTAGCCGGATTGACACTCCCATCACTAAATCTTTCGCGTAGCGTGGCCTTTTGGCCAAGATTATAGTGAGGGATTCTTAAGAGTATAAAACCCTTAACGGCTGAGCCAAACAGCCTCTACACCCTCCGTTCAAATCATTGGGCTTACTTTTTCAAGGTTTTTATTGGTTTATCCTTCTAGCAGAGGCTTTTCAGCTTGCCGACCGGCACCTAAAAGGTCCATTAATATACGATAATCCTAGCATAGATTATCAAAAAGCGCAACAGATCCAGTCTCCAATTCCCCTCCCGCTAACATGCGCGGGTATAACGGGAGTCCCCTTGGAGTTGAATGATGGACAGGCACCAGCCCAAAAAATCCTTCATGCACAAATCTTTTTGATGTCCGATGAAGGAGAGCTGGCAATCGAGTTCATGGACAGATAACGAAATCCCTCAAGCTCTGAATCGGCATCGCAACACAGTGGGTCGAATCCGCCAGGGATTTCTAGAGAAAGGGGAAGCGCTAGCATTGGAAAGATTTGCGAGAAGAAAGCCCCCGGTCATTGGTGACAAGTTAAGAGAAAAAGCCTTTTGTCAAGAGGGGGGATTGCCTCAGGGTTCAAGTCGTGTGAAACTCAGAACAGACAAGTAATTGAGCCATGGTGAATCCTGATGAGCGGCCACCGAAAAACCCACCGAGACCATGCCAAAAAGACCCAACGTCCGTGAGCTTCGGTATCGCTAACAGGGTAGCCATCACTACCGCCATCAGCTACAGCAATGTAGAGCAAGCCATAATCATCATCCCCTGGTTTAGCATTGGGATTAAAGCCCAATTGTCCAACATTATGATCTGGGTAAGGCTCTTCAATGCGCAAAATCTCACGGGATGTTCCGACAAAAGTATTGCTAGAAGGGTTTGTTGCCTTCCACTCGCGAATTACATCGTGGTGGGCACTTTCGATAATCTTCTTGTTACTGTCAATAATTGGTTTGGTAACGGGGAAGTCAGGAGTACTGCCAGTTTTAACTTCGCTAGTTACAGTATAAAAAATTCCATTCTGAGCAAATTCTGGATGAAAAGCAAAATAAGCGAAGCCCTGTTGAGGAGTTTCATAAGTAAAGTCTGCACAAATTAATTTTTTCAGATTCATATAAACAGTAGCAGTGCCGTCAACAATGACATACAACTTGCCACGCATATCGTTAACAAATAATCGTCCGCTACCATCTCCTGCATGGGTAAGCAGGTTCAAGCGAGCAGCTTTGTTTCTTCCAGTTCCACTATTGGGAATTTGAACAACTTCTTCCAATCCCACAGAGAGTTCTGACTTTTTAATTTGCTCGGGAATGGGATCGGTTATCTGGGCAGAAGAAATCCTGCCAACAGCAAAGATGACCAATAATAGTGATAAAATAAAACA
This sequence comes from Moorena sp. SIO3B2, assembly GCF_010692525.1. NCBI lineage: Bacteria > Bacillati > Cyanobacteriota > Cyanophyceae > Coleofasciculales > Coleofasciculaceae > Moorena > Moorena sp. SIO3B2. The sequence continues at coordinate 34,921 of NZ_JAAHHE010000041.1, read as the reverse complement.
TAGAAGGCGATTTTTTTTCATAGATACATAATATTAATGCCCCTAAGTTAAGAGCGCGGACGCTAAAAATATAATAAATCCAAAAATACGAAACCCCTTGTTATAACTAGCTTGTGAGACTAGATTGTGAGCAATTTAGGTTGGAGTCATGGTGGCATAATGTGGTTTTTTGTATGTTACAGATCAAGGCACTGGTTGCATAATTCTTGCCCACTATAGCAATAGTAATAGAAACTACTGATAGTCCTGTTATAAATTGTTACTATAGTAGTTTATCCCTATTAACCAAGTCTTAGATACTAAGACCTAGACACTCGTTGGTGCATTCTACAGATTAACTATAATGGAAGATTCAAAAACTATAACCAAACCCAAGCATATTGTTTTAACCTCCCATCCTAACTCTTCTAGATGCAATTCTCCAGCAATTAACTGGGGAGAAAGTGACCCCCTCAAACGAGGACCTATTGTCGGTACCTTAGTTAACTCAGCTCATCGCAATGTTATTGGTACTCACTCAGGCTCCTATTCAGTGTATCGAGCTTTAGCCGTAGCCAGTGGCACACTCGAGCCCAATCACCGCCCGGATCTCACCAACACTGCTCCCATCGTTCCCATTGGTCCTCATCCCAGTTGGACTGACCCTAATTTGATTGTCTCTCTCGACCCCTTTGGGGCGATGGTAGGTGAGGTTTATAGCGATTTATATCAGCAGGGATATGACATTAGACCCACGATTGCCATCACCAAAGCTCATATTAATATGCCAGAACTACAGGATGCTGTAGATAAAAAGCGTTTAGCAATTGATGGCAAAATTATTAAAAACGATGGTAGTTTAGTAGTCACTAAAGTAGCAATTGACCCGGTTTGGTATCTACCGGGAATTGCCCAGCGATTGGACATTCAGGAAAGTTACCTGCGCCGTGCTCTATTCCAGCAAACCGGTGGCATGTTCCCAGAACTGATCACTCGCCCCGATTTAACGGTATTCTTACCCCCGATTGGTAGTATCACTGTTTATTTAATTGGTGATGTAGCAGCCATTACTGAACCCAATCGACTGCTGGCTGTACGAGTTCATGATGAATGTAATGGTTCTGATGTTTTCGGTTCCGACATCTGCACCTGTCGTCCGTATCTAGTCCATGGTCTAGAAGTCTGTGTCCAAACAGCCCAAGCTGGAGGTGCAGGTGTCATTGTTTATTTCCGTAAAGAAGGTCGCGCCTTAGGTGAAGTAACTAAGTTTCTAGTGTATAATGCCCGGAAACGTCAGCAAGGAGGTGATAGCGCTAATGCCTACTTCAACCGTACAGAGTGTGTCGCTGGGGTTCAAGATATGCGCTTCCAAGAACTAATGCCTGATGTGCTCAATTGGCTGGGAATTAAACGAATTGACCGTTTTGTCTCCATGAGCGATATGAAATATAACGCTATCGTTGAATCCGGTATTGAGATTATTCAGCGCATTCCCATTCCAGAACATTTAATTCCCGCTGATGCCCAAGTAGAAATCGCTGCCAAAAAAGCTGCTGGTTATTACACTGAAAATACAACTGAACAAGATGCGATCGCATTAGCTGAAATTCAAGGGCGCGGTTTAGCCGATTAGTATTTATCGTCAATAGTCACAATAGTCAATAGTCAATAGTCAATAGTGCTTAGTTAACCCCGAATTGCCTATTCCGTAATTTCCTGTTGCCTATGTCACCTGTGGATAATGCACAACAGCAGTTAATCGCTTACTTAAGAACCCCATTGGCAATTCGGGAGAGATGCGATCGCATTTTCACCTTAGCTAGTGCTGACCAGTTGCAGTACTTTCGCTGCAATTTAACCAAGCTAGAGCAAGTAGCTAACTATGTCATCGAGGTAATGCACCAGCACTACCCCGATTTCCAGATTCCATTTCATAGTCGCTGGCGGCATTTTGAGGTAGGAAATGTCCCTCGTCTTCGGGAACTAGACCAGAAATTGGCAGGATTCACTCCACTCCAAAAAGCCCAAACCAAATTCGACTTAGTCATCATTAGCGTCCTGCTCGATGCTGGAGCTGGCAGCAATTGGCAGTATCATGAACCAGAAACCGGACTAGTGTTTCGCCGTTCCGAAGGATTAGCCGTTGCTAGTTTCCGCATGTTCTGTCAGGGAGCTTTCTCCAGCGACCCAGACCTACCTTGGCAAGTCGATGCCAAAGGACTTCAATCCTTGAGTGCCCACCACTTAGCCCAGGGATTCCAGGTCAGTCAAACCAATCCACTCATAGGCATAGAGGGTAGGCTAGCCTTACTACAGCGCTTAGGGCAATCCCTAGCTATTATACCACAGATGTTTGGCAAAGTCAATCCTCGTCCTGGCAACTTAGTAAATTACTTGGTAAATGACTTGGTAAATTACCACTGGCTAGATCAGTTGCAGGTTACCAAGGGATTGCAGCTTAGCAACTTAAACCTTGAAAGTTGCCAAGACAACCAAAGCTGGGTCAAGCCACTTACAGATTCACAACCTCCCCAGGAACAACCTGCAACTTGTCAACCAGCTAACCTACAACCTGGCAACCAACAACCTGCAACCTGTGAACCTGCCAACCTTCTGAGTGCCACTAACCTATTCAGCACCGTCCTCGAAGGATTAGGGGATATTTGGCCAAAACGAGAATCAATAGCGGGGGTCAACTTAGGGGATGTGTGGCAACATTCTGCTCTCAAAGGGGATAACTATGGTTCCGAGTATGTACCATTTCACAAACTCTCCCAGTGGTTAACTTACTCCCTATTAGAGCCATTGCAGGAACTGGGTTTAGAGATTACTGAACTTGAGCAGTTGACCGGCCTAGCAGAATATCGAAATGGGGGCTTATGTTTAGATCTAGGATTACTAGAAGTCAAGGATAGCGCTATTTTACAACAGTCTCACTTACCCAGCTCCGAAGTGATTATTGAGTGGCGAGCACTCACCGTTAGTTTGCTAGATCAAATAGCAGGAACTATTCGTCAACAACTGAACCTGAGTGCTACTGAATTGCCACTAGTAAAAGTTTTACAAGGAGGAACTTGGACAGCAGGACGTAGAATTGCTGCTCAATTAAGACCAGGAGGCTCTTCCCCGATTCAGATAGAAAGTGATGGCACAGTCTTTTGACAAAATTTGACCTGCTCAATTGGGTACTCAAGTCTAGTTGGGTGATCTAGTAGTTGGTTCATTTACCCATTACCCCTTACCCATTACCCCTTACCCATTACCCCTTACCCCTTACCCTCAATAGCCTTTTTTCGTTCTTCGAGGATACTGCGAATGGAAGCTGTATCCAGAATTCCCATCACTACACCGTTGTCACTAACCACAGGTAGCTGCTCTAGCTGCTCTTTCTCCATAATTTTGACAACGTCTAACAGGGAATGGTCTGATTGAACAGTTCTCAAAGTCTTAACAGACTTAATCAGTGCTCTTACTGGAGTCACCGGCCAATTAGAGGTAGGAACAGTTTTGAGATCATCGACTATCACAACTCCTAGCAGTTGGCCCGCTTCATCAGTTACTACAAACTTGCGCCACTGATTTTTACCGATAATGTACTCGTTGGCAAACTCCCTTAGAGACAAATCAGCGAATACAATTGGGCTGTTGGCAATGACCGCATCTTCTGCTGTCAACCCATCGAGCTGGTCTTGAACCATAGCAGATTGGGCAGACATGCCAGCATTTTGCAGCAAGAACAAACCAATTAAGGCAAACCAGATGCCATTAAAGCTACCATAAAGTAGGATTGGAAGCACTCCATAAATAATTCCTCCCCAACCAAAGAACTGACCAACACGGCTAGCAAATAACACACCTTTGTGTGGGTTGTCCGTAACTTGCCAAACCAGTGCCTTCAGGATGTTACCCCCATCTAGGGGTAAGCCAGGAATTAAGTTGAACAATGCTAAAGCCAAATTGATGGAGGCGAGGAGTCCAACAATTGATGCCAATGAACTAGCTAGATTAGCATTAGCCTGAACGGCATATAGTAGAGCAAATAGTAGCAAACTAACAGCTGGACCAGCAATCGCAACTAAGAACGCCTCTAGTGGACTTTTTGATTCTTTCTCCAGGCTAGCTAGACCACCAAATAGGAAGAGAGTGATAGATTTAACCTCAATTCCCTGCTGAATCGCTACAAAACTGTGTCCTAGTTCATGAGCTAAGACAGAGGCAAATAACAAAAGTGCAGTCACAAATCCTAAAAACCATGGCAAAACACCGCTCAATCCTGAAAAATTTGTTAAGTCACCTCCGAAATCAAAGGTGACTAAAGCTAGGACTAGAAACCAGCTTGGATTCACATAAAAGGGAATCCCAAATAAATTCCCAACACGAATACTGCTGTTCATGCAGACTACCTCAAACTCTCCTAAGACGTTTTTTTATACCAAGTTGGCTTCTAAGGTAGTAGATAGGTTATGGTTCATAGTTAACATTTCATGAAAAATAGTTCATGAAAAATAGATCATGATACCATTGCCAGTTATCCTTGGCAGTAAAGGGTTTATCGCTTTTGCCAATCAACAATCAACCAAGAGCAATGAACAATTAACCTACCTGAAGGCAACTCGATAGTAGTTTCGTCTTTCATGGTTCTATCGTAACGAAATGTAAAAGATTTGCCGATTGCTAAAATGCCGTAAAATCCGTCCACGCTTAGTGCGGTTTTAGGAATGCAGGTGGTTTGACCCCTCTCTGTTTCCATCGGCATAATAAAATTAAGCACCGCTCTTAGCTCAAGCGTGTTTAGAGCAACATCTTCTTTAAGCACTACCCCCCTTCCTACTAGTAAAACTGACTAAACGATGTCCGTCTTTCAAACCAAAAGCACCCACTCTTACAACCAACAAGACATCCAGCAAATCCTCAATCTAGCCCTGGCACGTCAGGAAATGGTTGAAGAATTTTCCCGTGAACAGTTGGTGGAAATTGCTTCAGAATTAGGGATTTCAATCCACACTCTCTTGGAAGCAGAACGAGAATGGCTAGCCCAACAACAAGAACAGCAAAAACGTCATGAATTCAATAGCTACCGACGTAGCCAATTCAAAAAAAGTTTTGGAAAATTTGTAATCGTTAATAGTTTTTTATTGGCGATTAATCTAATTAACGTTGGTTTTAACTTTGCTGCCCTGTCTTGGTCTTTATATATTTTCTTGTTCTGGGGTTTGTGGATAGCACTCAGAGCCTGGAATACTTATCAAGTACAGGGCGATGACTACGAAAGAGCTTTCCAAAAATGGAAACTTCAAAACCAGGTCAAACAGATAGCCCAATCAACTTATTCTAGTCTCAAAAACTGGATTCAAGACCAAGGACTAACTACTAAGGACTAACATAAATAATTTGAGCTAAATCGCTCATCAACAATGTTTCTTCCTGAATATCTCCTAAAGCATGAGCCACTGCGATCGCTTTTTCATAAAAAGCCCGAGCTTCCAACAAGTTACCAGTGTCTTGATATAACTGGGCAAACAACTTTAGAGCAACAAGCTCTTCACGGCGATTGTTTTGTTCTTGTGCCAAAGCCAGATATTCCTTCAGTGCTTTCACCGCTTGCCGATTCTTACCTGTAGCGATATGGGTTAACGCTATACCCTTAATAGCACGAATCTGATTGAACACATTGTCAACTTTCTCAGCCAGTATCTGGGCAATGCGGTAAGAATACAAAGCATCTTTTTCCCGTCTAGCGGCGAGATAGGCATCTCCCAAGTTATTCCGGATATTCGTCTCACCCAACTTATCCCGAGAGCGACGCCGTAAAACTAGGGCAGCTTCATACCACTTAATCGCCTCGGGATAATTTCCCCCTTGAGCTGCCACTAAGCCTAAATTATTCAGACTCAACCCTTCACCGTCATCATCCTTAATAGTACGGGAAATGGTCAGTGCTTCCGTAAAAGCTTCCTGAGCCGCTTTGAGGTTTCTCGTTTGCAGCAATAATATTCCAATATTATTTATACTATAAATCTGTGGCTGAAAACTTTGTTGAGAACGGGCAGCACCCAAGCCTCGGCGCAAGGCTCGCTCTGCATCTTGATAGCGTCCCAACTTGGCGTAAGTCTGACCTAGGGAATTGTAAGTCTTACCCAATCCCTCAAAGTCACCAATTTGCTGATAAATTTCTCCCGCTTGGGACAAATACGCGATCGCTTCGTTCAAGTTACCACTCTGTTTGGCCAGCTCTGACTGTTCCAGGAAAAAATCTGCCCGATTTCTTGCTCTGCGGTCACTACGATTGTCTAAAGGGATTGCCAGTTGTTGGTCGATGCTCCGAGTCTGACCCCAAGCCATAGGGCTAGCCAACATTACCAAGGGAATAAAGGCTAGCGCTATGATTCCGGAAAGACTAGTCAGCAACCTGCTATGATTCGCCATACCAAAAGACTCCGTTTGATCAACGTTTCTGCTATTGTTGAACCTATAATCAAAGTACCCCGATCAAGGGTGCAAACTAACCGCCCCTTATTCACTCAAAACCGGTACTGCAAATAGATCAGATTCTTCTCGATTCTTGGCTTCGACCCCCAGATAGACCACCCTAATATCATCTGGTAAAGCAGCTTCCAACAGTTCATAGCCTTCTTGGAGTTCAGTTCTGACTTGAGCTGGAGTAATCATTTCTCCCTCCGCTTGCAGATAAGCCGCAATTCGCGTTTCACTCCAGTGAAAGGTCTGAGCCATGATTACCATCAACCGCACCGCTGGTGGCAGCTGTTCCAATGCCATTTCCAGATAACACCACAAGGGTGGTGGTGCTAAATTCAGGTTATAGTGAATAGATTCCACTGGTGGCAAGTCGGCCTGGTTAATACAAACCGCCGTTAGGTTTATAATCTGGTTTTGGAAGGACGTTGACTCTAGTCCATAATCCTCCCGCAAATCCATGCCACCCAGTTCGTGATAGATGTGACGCCAAGTCAGAGCAAATAGATATTCCGCCTGTACAGGCGATCGCGCTGAGTGGCGCACTAATGTATAGACAATAGGACTGTAGCGACAGAAAATTGCTGTAAAGTACTTCCCTTCAGACCGATGACGCTGAAACAAAGTCAGCAATTCCTGATCACTATGATGAAACAGTGATTTAATAAGTGGATGCTTAGATTCAGGAAAATTGGGAATTTGCACAATCTTTCAATAAAACCTGTAATTAGGAGAATTAGAGAGGTGCCCTTGACCTTAGGGAATTTAATTCGCCACAGGTCGCACCTGTAGATGCATCCTGATCTCACCACAACCCCCTCGTGTTGAGAAAGGGGAAATGCCGATGATTAACTGGCATTGGAGTTGATCAATCTCCAAACCTAGTATCCTAGGTCTGGACTAGACCTCAAGATGAAGGAGATGGATGCCGATACCAAGTCTACAACCTGTGGTGCTCCGATGCTCCTTCAGTTGAAGCTAAAATTGAGAAAAAGCGTTCGCGTAGCGTGGCCCAAAGGCCATCGCCAAGGTGCGCGCCTCCAAGGCCGTGAGGGATTGCTCACGGCCTTGGGTCGCACCTCAATGTCTGATGGTAATAATATTACCTACGATTGGACAAAAAGTTCATAAGGACCTTTAAACTAATTTATCCAGTTGCTAACTCTGTTTAAGTTTATGATTCTATCAGTTGATATTATTTCCTGGCTAACTTCGCCCCTGCCTCTTGGCGCATTTTTACCCTCTTTGCCTTTAGATAGCCTGTTTTCCACTCAAGGTATCATGGTGATGCTCCTAGGGGCCTATGCCTTTGCCATGTGGATGTTTTTGACCAGCGCTCCAAAAGTTCACACCATCATGGTGTCTGATTTGGCAATAGCGCGACAGTTTTATGAAGGCTTGCTAGAGTTATCCGCAGCAGAAGTCCCCCTACATTACTACTATAATTACGAGCAAACCATGGGGAGTACCAGCATTGACCCCCTATATATGTCAACCAATCTGGGAACCACCCAAGCGACCCAGTTCAGTGGTGCTGATGGGCTATGGTACCAGTTAAAGAAGAATACCCAGCTCCACGTGATTTCCGGAGCTAGCTTGGGCAATAAAAACCAACAACGTCACGTGTGCTTTGACCATGAGTGCTTGGATCAAGTTTTGATGCTGGTGCAGATGAGACGGCTGAAATACAAAGTGCGCACCCTCAAGCCCCTGAACTTTTTGGTCAAGGATGTGGACGATCGTGTAATTGAACTGGCAGAAGTTTCTAATTAGCGGTTAAATCAATAATGGTGAGTTAATCAGGGATTAGGCGGGTAACAATTGCGCGTAGCGCACCAGCCTAAGGTTTTACGCCTAATCACATTTACCAAAAATTTTGGGTAATCGCGCCCCGTCCTTATAGGACGGCTTTCTTTTTAAGTTAAAACTTGACAGTTTTCGCACTGCGTGTTATTATAAAAGTATAAACAAGAAACCAAAAACTAGATAAATACTATCTAATCATAAGTAGACAACGTAAAAAATATGTAAGAGATACATATTGCGTAATTTGGTCTAACGACTTAAACGTCTATGAAAAAAAATTAGATAAAAAAAGTATCTATCTATATGTAAAAAAAAGGTAAGGTACGGTGGGGCACACCGAAACCTAGATCTATAATATCTAAACTCTTATGGAGAATTGTCCTCTACCTTTCCTGGTTCCGACCTGGTTTGGCAAGACAGCTCGTTGAAGTAAGAATCCCCGTCCTTATAGGACGGGGATTGTCAACATGTTTGAAGTCATTATCGCAGTACTTATTGTTCTGTTGGGTTCAGCCATCTGTGCTATGGCAGAAACGGCTTTGTTTTCAGTGCCTATCGTTAAAGTCCGACAGTTAGCGCAGTCAAACAAGCCTACACCGTTAGCACTACTGGCGATTCGCAAAAACATGAACCGGCCCATAGCTACCATTGTTATTCTCAACAACACCTTCAACATTGTTGGCAGCATCGTAATTGGTTCCCTTGCTGCTAGGGTCTTAGGAGAGGCTTGGTTGGGGGTTTTTTCAGGTCTATTTACCTTTCTCATTATTGTATTTGGGGAAATTGTCCCGAAAACCCTTGGTCAGATCTACGCCCAAAACATCGCCCTACTCGTGGCTCTACCAGTTCGGTTCTTAACCGTTGTGTTTACCCCTCTGGTGTGGTTGATGGAAAAAATTACTGCTCCGTTTACTAAAGGTCAAAAACTTCCTACCACCAATGAGGCGGAAATCCGGTTTTTAGCGAAGGTTGGGTATCAAGAAGGGGTGATTGAAGATGATGAAGCAGAAATGATCCAACGAGTATTTCAGTTAAATGATTTGACTGCATCTGATTTAATGACGCCGCGAATCCTAACCACCTATTTACATGGTAATACCACTTTGGCTGACGCTAAACCAAGCATTATTGCTTCGCCTCACACCCGGATGCCTGTGGTTGAAGACTCTATTGATAAAGTTATTGGAATTGCTCTCAAAGATGAGTTACTCACAGCAATCATTGAAGAAAAACATAACCAACCCCTTGCTTCTCTGATTCGTAAAGTCCGCTTTGTCCCTGAAACTGTTCGGGCTGATAAGCTACTGAAAACCTTTCAGCAAACCCGTGAACATCTGATGGTTGTACTGGATGAATATGGGGGTGTTTCTGGTGTAGTCACCCTGGAGGATGTACTGGAGGTGCTAACCGGTGAAATTGTTGATGAGACCGATCGAAACATTGATCTACAAGCAATTGCTCGTAAACGGCGAGAAAAAATGTTGCAATCTTATGGTCTTGATCAGGATTAGTTTTCGGAAAAGAATAAAGAGATAATTTTTATTTGAGATGTAAACAGATGATTGATAAAAAAAGCGATGCATTGCTGCTATCCTTTTCCTGTTCCCAGATCCGCTGTTCCCAGATCCGCTGTTCCCAGATCCGCTGTTCCCAGATCCGCTGTTCCCTTTAAACCAAGCTATATAAATTAAAAAACTAGATTTTTTGACATATTTGATAAGCTTTTTCTTCTGATTCTTCAAGAATTTGAAGTTGTGAGTATAGCTTTTCAATTGTCTCTTGATCGGGACTTTCTAGCGTCAAATTAAAAACTATACTATTGAATTTATTTTGGGCTGTTTTGACAACTTCTTCAGCTTTCCTACAAGATGGATTTCTGAATAGTTGATCAAGTTGAGGAAAACACCCACTTAAGCAAAACGTTAGTATAAAGATTATTATTCTCTTAGCTTGGGCAATAGTAGCAAATTTCATCAGACAAGGGTGTACCTTAAGTTAAGTCTAATACCCACTACTTAAGGAAATCTAGAGTTTCAGGAAATTTCATCAAAACCTTGGCCGTGGGCCACCCTTCGCGAATGAACGATTCCACAACTCAAGTACCTAGGATTTCAAGTCTTTTCTAGAGCATCACTTCAGTCAACAGAGTCTTCTGTTGGTTACTAATATACAGATCCACTATACAGATCCATGCTTGTGCGCCTTTACTGAGTGATCAGTATCGACCTCAGTTTTTAGTTATCTTCCCACTGGCACAAGCTTGAGATCATCTCTGCCATTAAGCGATCGCTTATGTCAATTTGCTCTAAATCCCCTTGACCAATTCCACATCACCTTGAATTATTACGAATCTGGATTTCTGTCCGATCGGATAGCCTTTAGGACACTATTTTTGGGCTTATCCGGTGAAATTGAGGCAAAAATCAGCCAAAAGGGCAATATACTCTATATCGGACAGGTAATATCCCACAGGTATTTAGCCCATTGGTATCAGCCATTTGGCTGATTTTTCCTATGAGGGGTCACACCCCTCACCATTTGTGATAAATTTTAATTAGTAGATGCACCCTGATGATCGAGAGAGTCAAAAACGTGGCTCTCTTTTTTTTTGGGCATAGGGATTGCCTCAGACGAGGAGCGTTTTCCCCAATCACTTGCCCCAAGCCAGCTGATCAAGCTGATGAAATAGACATTTTTAATGCTTTAATATCATGATTGAGAACTATTGCGAAATATATTTACCTGACAGGACGACTATTGAACTGTAGCGCTATATATTAAAGGATTGGGCTAATCTAATAGAAAACTTAATTAGAGGGATTTCCAGTAACCGACAACCACCAGGGTGAACCATTGGGTTCAGGATCAGTACCCCGAAAGCGAGTAATAACCAACAGCATTCCCCAGAGTGCGATCGCGCATCGCCAGTGGGATAAATGCGATGCTCTCGAAGAGCCGCTACGGGAACACACTCTGGGGAATATCAACACTACGTGACATCTCCCGACGCTGCCCTAACGGGACAGGGCGGGCTTCTTACCAACTCCAGCTACTGCTTTTGGATACAAGGCCGTAGGCCACGCTACGCGAACGATAAGCTTTATTAACGACACGGTCAGAAGTTACCCCAGCGAGCAATCCCTCGCTGGGGCAGCCTTTATGGTTAGTCGGCTATGGGTAAAGGGTTAAAACTTTATGATTAAGGCAAGAGACGAAACCTTAGATCAGGTCGCCTTTATAACAATAGTTTTAAACCTTTTCTGCATAACCTACAACCCAAAAAGGCGACCTGATCTTACGGTAACTTCAAACCCTATTCTAAGGTTTCGTCTCCGGGATGCCCCGACCCGCCGGAACAATACAAAAAGTTATATTTTTATTTGGTAGGTGGCGGTTAGCTCTTTATTTATCTTCCCTACCATTTCTAGTATATCACATTGGTAAGCTTCGTTCCGGAGCTTACCCCGCGCTTCCCATACGACACTTAGCCAATGAAGGTAAAGTGCGGGGCTTCTCGCGGTTCAGCTAAAATTCCAGCACTATAGTCATACCTAATAACCTATACCCTTGAACAAACAGGCAAAACCATCCCCTCGCGAGCCAGTAAGTGATTACCATTGAAAGACTGGAGTTGCTTTTCTAGTTTGTCGAGATAATCATCATTATAGTCAGGATGATAACGAGACATAACTATGCGCTTAACACCTGCCACCTTTGCCGTTGCTATGCCAGTTTGCCAACGCTGATCTTGCCAAATCAAAGGTGAATAATTAGACAGATCATCTCCTGTGAGGGGAAAGGGAGCATCCAAAATTAGCAAATCTGCTTGACGGGATAGGTATCGTAGATTTTCATCAATGGCACCCCAACCATTGGAGTGAGTAGTGGCGTACACAACAGCATATCCTTGCCAGTTTACCCGATAGCCCATTGCTTGATGTGAGTCATTAAGAAGCACAGCCTCTACAGTTACATCATCTAGGGTTACTGTATGACCTGACCTCAGCCCGTGAAATTTCAGATCTGACTGCATGACCTGAAGGGGCACTGGAAAATTTGGAGCAATCATTTGCTGACCTAGACACTGTTCAATGGATGCCCCATCAGGTGCTGCTGCTCCATAGATATGAAAACAGTTACCAGGAATAAACGCAGGAGTAAAAAAGGGAAACCCTTGAATGCTGTCCCAATGGCTATGAGAAAAAAAAATGTGAGCTTCTATGGGCATTTGCTTAAGCCAATGATTTCCCAGCACCCGCAAACCACTGCCACCGTCAAAGATTAAGCGTTTTCTACCAACACGCATCTCTACACAAGATGTATTGCCACCATAGCGAATTGTATCTGTCCCAGGAGCCGAAATTTGACCCCTAACGCCCCAAAATCGGACGCTCAAGTCGCCTCCAGTGCCATTGTTTAGGCTGGGTTTAGCCTTATAGTTGCCTCGTGTGGGTGCTACTAGATTTTGCATCTTGAATCTGTGAATTACGTCAGCCTAAGTTATAAATTATTCCCATTGGTAGATTCCGACTAGAGGATACTCGGGTGAAAATGAGTAACCATCAGGGTTAACCACTACTTTCTGTTAAAGTGGGCGGATTTCATACATCAAATTGAATACATCAAGAGTAAATAGATGGGGGAAAGCAACCACAACAGCCCCAGTAATTTAGTCAGATCTCTAATTTGGAACCTTTCAGCCCCCCTAAACAAGTTAAGATACAGTTATGCTTTCTCTTAACTGTATCTTAAGTGTTGGTTAATTTTAACGGATTTAGGAACAAACAGTTTGTGACCTATGTCACAAACGCATCAAATTAATTCAATCAATTAGAATGGGAACTGGTAAATCATCGGTTATCCCTTGATCGGTCAGCTTTCATTTATCGGAAGTCAGCCCATTTCCTTATAGCTTAACCTCGACAGCTAAACCAAAAGCTCAGTGTATGCCCATCTCAAGTATAACTGCTCACCCCATCCCATCCTCACCTGATTATCTCCTCACCTAAAAAGGTAATATCTTTTAGCTTCATCCGCAATTCATCTCACATCTCAATGCTACGCCATGAGTGTGAGATGAATTGCGGACAGGATCGAAGACCGTGTATACTAAATCTAGTAGGGAAGACAAATGAAGAGCTAACCACCACCTACGTGCCTAAGAAAAAACTCAAACTCATTGTATGTTCCGGCGCGGAGGGGCATCCCGTGTCATTAATAAACCTTGCCGAACGCGCCCCGCGTGGCCTACGGCCTTGTATCCTAACTGTTGGGTGGAGTTGGCAAGAAGCCCACACTGAACTCAAAGAGTCAGTGTGGGAGTATGTCACCTTCTGTTGGGATCACTCCCTGACCCTACTTGATTAGGGTTGGGGTATTTTTTGTTATGCTTGCCCTTAAAACAGAGAATGGCTAATCGCTTTGCTAGCTTTCTAGCATCTAACCATTAGCCTAAGAAAAGAAACTCTAGTGGAACTCATCTCACCGATGAGTCCCTACTTGATCAGTCCCTACTGCTTATAGTTGTTGATTGACTCTTCCACCAAAGGCATTACCTGATCAAGATCTTTCCATCCTAAAATTTTAGTGACTTTTTTTTCCAGATTTTTGTATGTCCTGAAAAATTCAGCAATTTCATCCAACCGATGGGGCGCGATATCTTGGAGAGTTTTTACTTCAGCGTAGCGAGGATCCTTGTCAGGAACACACAGAATTTTTTCATCCCGATCACCTCCATCGATCATTTCCAGCATCCCGATTGGTCTAGCGGTAATCACACAACCAGGGAACGTAGGTTGATCCATTATCACCATACCATCAAGAGGATCACCATCATCTGCTAGAGTGTTAGGGACAAAGCCGTAGTCATAGGGGTAGTGTACCGATGCATAAAGTACCCGGTCAAGGGCAAAGGCTTCTAGATCCTTGTCAAACTCATACTTATTTTTACTACCTGCGGGAATTTCAATTAAAACGTTGATCAGACCTGGTTTAGGTTGAGCAGGAATCTTTGATAAATCCATGAACTATATGTTTCAAAAAAACAGCAGATGTGGGTTATCTCATCTTTAGTGCTTAAGACATCCTAATAGCTGCTTTAATACTTACCCAAACAAATCCCATAGTTCAGGATTTTTTAGGTAGGTAGAATAGCCAACCGATCAGATTATCCTGAGCAGGGTGCTAAGCTATCAGCTATCAGCTATCAGCTATCAGCTATCAGCTATCAGCCAAAGGCATGTGGCCACGCTAAGCGAACAGTTTATGCGCTACGCGCACCCTACTTGAGGTGCTTTTGAATAAAATAAGCTGACGGCTGACGGCTGACTGCTGAATGCTTACGCAGGGTGCCGTTCAATGGCAGCTATATTGAACTACTAGCCCCGTGGAACATTGTGACATCTCACAGCAACTTTTCAAAGCGTCATTCGACCTATAGTGTTTAATGTGTGAGTGTGTAATGTCTGAGTGATTGAGGAGTGAAGTCCTATGGGAGAGCTTCAGCAGAGGATTGGTATAACACCATTACAGTCGGAATCTGTCACACAAATCCTAGGGAATGATACTGACTGCCTAACTGACCCTTGTTATCCTGGATTACGCCAACGAGCCTGGGCCGAAATTGATCAAGTTGCTCTTTATCAAAATTTACGGCAAATACAGCAGCTTTTGCGCCATCCTACCCAACTAATGGCAGTGGTGAAAGCCGATGCCTATGGCCATGGTGCTCTAACCGTTGCCCGCACAGCGATAGAGGCTGGTGCTGGGGGGTTATGTGTTGCTACTGTCTCAGAGGGCATTCAACTCAGGCAAGGGGGAATTAAGGCCACTATACTCTTGTTGGGAGCGACTAATACCCCAGAACAAGTCAAAGCGATCGCTCACTGGCAATTGGAACCAACTCTGTGTAATCCTCAACAAGCGTTAGTGTTTTCGGAAACCTTGAGTGGTCTAAACCAAAGCCTGCCAGTGCATCTGAAACTAGATACAGGAATGTCTCGCTTGGGAATGCCTTGGCAAGATGCCATCGAGTTTGTACGCTTAGTCCAACAATTACCTAACTTGGAAATAGCTAGTGTCTATTCCCATCTAGCCACTGCTGATAGTCCTGACCCCACAGTGATGAGACAGCAGCATCAAAGGTTTAAAAACGCGATCGCACAATTGCAGGCTGGTGGCATAACTCCACCCCGATTACACTTGGCAAATTCCGCTGCCACCTTAACCGACTCAGCATTGCACTACGATTGGGTGCGTGTCGGATTAGCCGTCTATGGTCTCTACCCAGCAGAGCATCTTCAAAAGGTTATTCACCTCAAGCCAGTGATGCAGGTAAAAGCGCGGATTACCCAAATTAAAACTATTCCCCCTGGCACTGGTATCAGCTATGGCCATCAATTTATTTCAAATCGACAGATGCGTCTAGCAGTAGTCGGTATTGGCTATGCTGACGGTGTTCCCCGAAATCTTTCCAATCGCATCAATGTCATCATCCGAGGGCAGCAAGTTCCTCAGATTGGCGCAATTACAATGGATCAGCTCATGCTCGATGTTAGTGATATTCCTAATATACAAGTTGGGGAAATTGTTACCTTAATTGGACAGGATGGGGAAGAGCAAATCTCAGCAGATGACTGGGCTATGGCTTTAGGCACCATTTCCTGGGAAATTATTTGTGGTTTTAAGCACCGACTACCCCGTGTAGTAGTCGGGTAAGCATTCAGCGGTCAGCGGTCAGCGGTCAGCGGTCAGCGGTCAGCGGTCAGCCGTTAGCCGTCAGCCGTTAGCCGTCAGCGGTCAGCGGTCAGCGGTCAGCGGTCAGCGGTCAGCGGTCAGCGGTCAGCCGTTGGCCACGCTAAGGGAACAGCCGTCAGCTTATTTTATTCAAAAGCACCTCAAGTACCCTGGCCTACGGCCAATGGCTGATCGCTGTTCGGTGTAGCGTGCGCGTAGCGCGTAAGCTGATCGCTGATCGCTGATCGCTGATCGCTGATCGCTTACCAATTAACAATTTTAATGTTATTAAAATAAAATTTATCCATCTAATCCCTTTGCCATTAGGGAGTCAGAATGTGTTACCCTAAAGGGGTTTTATAAACATCGCACATCCAGGGTTTCGGGTGTTTCTAAAGGGAAATCCACCTGGATGGAGGTTAAACCCGAATTAGGAGTTAAAAAATTATGCCTGTAGTTTCTTTAGCTGAAATGCTAGAGTCAGGGGTTCACTTTGGTCACCAGACTCGCCGATGGAACCCCAAGATGGATCCTTACATTTACACTGCTCGTAATGGTGTCCACATCATTGACTTGGTACAGACAGCTCAGCTGATGGAGGACGCTTATCACTATATTCGCACCTCATCAGAGCAGGGCAAAAGATTTCTGTTTGTGGGTACTAAGCGGCAAGCTGCTGGAATTATTGCCCAAGAGGCAAGCCGTTGTGGTGCCTACTATGTCAACCAGCGCTGGTTAGGTGGTATGCTCACCAACTGGGAAACAATTAAGACCAGGGTGGAGCGACTGAAAGATTTAGAGCGTCGGGAAACCAGTGGTGCCCTTGACTTACTGCCAAAAAAAGAAGGCTCTATGCTGCGTCGGGAACTAGGCAAGCTTCAGAAGTATCTAGGTGGCATCAAAATGATGCGTAAGGTCCCCGACATTGTCATAATCATAGACCAAAAGCGTGAGTACAACGCTATTTTGGAATGTGAAAAGCTAAGTCTACCGATAGTATCACTATTAGATACAAACTGTGACCCTGATTTAGCCGATATTCCGATTCCAGCTAATGACGATGCGATCCGGTCGATTAAGCTAATCATAGGTAAACTGGCTGATGCCATTTACGAAGGCCGTCATGGTGAGCTAGACACCGCAGAGGAATACGAATACGAAGAATTTGAAGAGGCATTAGAGGAGTTCCCAGACGAGGAGGAAATTCAGGAAATTCAAGAGACTGAACAAAGTGAGGAAATTGAATCCGTAGATCAAGGAGATAACCAGAATACTGAGCAAGAATAGTTAGTTGTCTTCGAGCTTGAAGCCCTACGCTGAATTTACCTTTTGATAAAAATCAACTAGTTTTCAGCGTGGGCTGGGAAGCCCATACTCACGGATCGAGTAGTGTGGGAAGATATCACGGTGTAATCAGTTTCACTAACAGTAGGAACAAAAACAACATGGCGGAAATTACAGCAAAACTTGTCAAAGAGCTACGAGAAAAAACCGGCGCTGGCATGATGGATTGCAAAAAAGCTCTCGTAGAAAGCGACGGAGACATGACCAAAGCTATGGAATGGCTGCGGAAAAAAGGCATTACCTCAGCTGAGAAAAAATCCGGTCGTGTGGCAGCAGAAGGAATTATCGGCAGCTACATCCACACTGGTGGTCGAGTCGGTGTACTCGTAGAAATTAACTGCGAGACCGATTTTGTTGCCCGCCGCGATGAGTTCCAAGCCCTAGTCAAGAACGTCGCCATGCAAGTAGCAGCTTGCCCTAACGTTGAATACGTGAAGGTCGATGACATCCCTCAAGAGATTGTTCAAAAAGAAAAAGACATTGAAATGGGTAGGGATGACTTAGGTAAGAAGCCCGAAAATATCAAAGAGAAAATTGTTCAGGGTAGGATTGAAAAACGCCTTAAAGAACTCTCGTTGATGGATCAACCTTACATTCGTGATCAAAGCATCACAGTGGAAGAATTAGTCAAGCAATGTGTTGCCCAGTTGGGTGAAAACATCCAAGTGCGTCGCTTCACTCGCTACGTCTTGGGTGAAGGTATTGAAAAGGAAGAAAGCAACTTTGCTGAAGAAGTTGCTGCCCAGATGGGTTCTTAAACCGAAGCTTACCTTTGAGCTTCATCCTTGAGCTTGATCAACACGCTTCAGTGAATCTGGGAGTAAGCATTCAGCTATCAGCCGTCAGCCGTCAGCCGTCAGCCGTCAGTCGTCAGCCGTCAGCCGTCAGCTTATTTTATTCAAAAGCACATCAAGTAGCGATGCAGCGCGGTCTTGGGGAGGCAGTGCGGTCTTGGGGGTTCCCCCCATGAGCAACTGCCGTGGTTTCCCCCACTCGCGCTTTGCATCAAGACAGCGTGGCACAGGCTTCTAGCCTGTGACCCATAAGCTGATAGCTGATAGCTGATAGCTAATAGCTGATAGCTGATAGCTAATAGCTGATAGCTGAATGCTCACATCTGGGAGATAGGGAAGATCAGCTAGTTTAGCAGGAGCCTCACACCATAATCTTTGATTTGGTGTGAGAGGAATGCGCGGTTCCACCAGGGGGTTCAATGCCCCCGTATGGAACCAATCACAACGCTTTCACAGGCAAGTCGTCAGATTGCCCTGATGGCTCCAAGGGCAGACTTGACCTAACCAGGTGTTCAAGGCATTGTAAAGTTGGGAGTTTTTTTCACAGCATTTCTAGAGTATGAGTGGTATCAACTCCATGTGAGCATTATTGGTCTAACTGTGACAACCAGCTCAAGAAATCTTCCCAACTTTTTAACTCAAAAATAATATCTGTTAACCCTTCCAAATTTGACAAAGACAAACCTTGAACTACATTGTTTATTTCCTCGGTCTTTTCTGGGAATCGTTTTTTTAGCAGACGCATCACCAAAATCTGTGCCTCAGTAATGCGACCTTCAGCATTCACTTCCTGATAAAATCTGGTCTGTTTCCATTCTGTGAGTCCAAACATCGCTTCTAATTCCCTCCAAGGACGTTCAGGAAATTTATATACTAAGGCTTGTTCTATTAATTCTATCGCATTTCTTTGCTGTGCTACTGGTAGAGCCCTCGCACATCTTTCTAGTTGTCGTACTCTGTGTTGGACATTGGCTTGAGGTTCCACTACCAGCCGTACCAGTCCCAATCCGATTGAGTCTGAGGTGTCTGGAGTTTCATCAAGGTAAAGTGAGTGCAGATATCCTGTTTGGACTTCGCCATCGTAACATCTGGGAATCCCTGTATCCAAGCTGCGCTTAGCCCAAAATACTACCGCTTGCCAGCCATGTCGCCAACGATTTTGTCCTAAGTAGACAAACACTTCTTGCATCAGGCGGTAGTACAAGTCTTCATCTTTCTGAAATTGGACTTCTACGAAATAAATAGGGTCGCCATCTCGTTTGGGGAGAAATACGCCGTCGGTGCGTTTGGCGAGTTCTTTGAGTTCGACGGCCTTAAAATTATAGTTTTGTGCTAGTTGAGTGTTGTCTCCCAGGAGTTCAAAGAGAGTGCCAGGGAGGGTTTGGAAGACTTTATAAAATAGGCTGTCAGTGCGCATTGGTTAGCATTGGAAGGAACTGGCATTTGGGTTATCTGGCCAATATTATCATCGGTTGGTGTTATTTTTTGATATTATTTTTTTATAATGACAAAGGTGTACGCCCATATATAAAGTGCTCTTCTGATATTGACTCCGCCTCAGCAGTTGAACTATCAGTAAGTCTTGGGGAGTAATTTGGTGGGCAAAGGGAAAAGGGGGTATTTGATGAATCTATTGGTAAAGTTTCCCCTTGCCCACCCTACGAGTTCTGCGATCGCTTGACCTAACCAGGTGTTCAAGGCATTGTAAAGTTGGGAGTTTTTTTCACAGCATTTCTACAGTATGAGTGGGATCAAATCCATGTGAGCATTATTGGTCTACCTGTGACAACCAGCTCAACAAATCTTCCCAACTATTCAACTCAAAAATAATATCTGTTAACCCTTCCAAATTTGACAAAGACAAACCTTGAACTACATTGTTTATTTCCTCGGTCATTTCTGGGAATCGTTTTTTCAGCAGACGCATGACCAAAATCTGTGCCTCAGTGATGCGACCTTCTTGATGACCTTCTTGGTGACCTTCTTGGTGACCTTCTTGGTGACCTTCTTGGTGACCTTCAGCCTTAACTTCCCGATAAAATCTGGTCTGTTTCCATTCTGTGAGTCCAAACATCGCTTCTAATTCCCTCCAAGGACGTTCAGGAAATTTATATACTAAGGCTTGTTCTACTAATTCTATCGCATTTCTTTGCTGTGCTACTGGTAGAGCCCTCGCACATCTTTCTAGTTGTCGTACTCTGTGTTGGACATTGGCTTGAGGTTCCACTACCAGCCGTACCAGTCCCAATCCGATTGAGTCTGAGGTGTCTGGAGTTTCATCAAGGTAAAGTGAGTGCAGATATCCTGTTTGGACTTCGCCATCGTAACATCTGGGAATCCCTGTATCCAAGCTGCGCTTAGCCCAAAATACTACCGCTTGCCAGCCATGTCGCCAACGATTTTGTCCTAAGTAGACAAACACTTCTTGCATCAGGCGGTAGTACAAGTCTTCATCTTTCTGAAATTGGACTTCTACGAAATAAATGGGGTCACCGTCCCGTTTGGGGAGAAATACGCCGTCGGTGCGTTTGGCGAGTTCTTTGAGTTCGATGGCCTTAAATGTATAGTTTTGTGCCAGTTGAGTGTTGTCTCCCAGGAGTTCAAAGAGAGTGCCAGGGAGGGTTTGGAAGATTTTATAAAATAGGCTGTCAGTGCGCATTAGTTTGCATTGCGATGAACTGGCATCTGAGCATCTGGGCTATCTGGCCAATATTATCATCGGTTGGTGTTATTTTTTGATATTATTTTTTTATAATCACAAAAGTGTACGCCCATATCTCACGGGGTGACAAGTGAATTAAAAAGTAGGTAGGTTGTGGGGTGTAGGGTATAGGGTGTAGGGAAAAAAGAAGAGCAACACCTTGTTAGTAGAGAAAATTGAATTGGGTAATGGATGATTGAATCAGGGAGAGTGAGGCTTGATGAAACCCACATAGCAGTGATATGTACCTTCATTTTAACCACACCCCACACCCGGTCACCCTACACCCAGTCTCCTTTTTAACTTTGTTGTCACCTCTAGAGACTTTATGCTCATCTTTCCGCTAGAAAAGATGGGGGATGCCAACCATTAATTGTCCATCGAAACCGTGCTTCTACAACGAGGGGATTATTCATTTTAAGCGTAATGACTGTTACTCGTCCCACAGGGGTTAGTCCTTGAATTTTTGTGAAATCCACATTCCATGAGAAATGTTCATCCCAATTCTGAGTGCGGGGATTAAATAAGTGAACAGTTTGACTAGTTAAAGGGTCGAGGGCAACAGTTGTATCCGATTTAAATTGGTTGCAGGTATAGCAGGCGAGGCAAACATTTGAAAATATGCTCTTTCCCCCAATAGAGCTGTGGTAAAATGTGATCGTAAGTTAAAGGAATACCACTATTTGCTTCACTAGTTTGGCAATAGCAACAATAACGGCGATCTTGGCGATCGATCTCATTCTTCAAAGATATTGGAATATAGGCCATGAGGTTACACAATACTTTGAGGAACTGGGTAACCGCGCCATTTCAGGAGAGCCGCTGCATGAGCTTTGCGTAGCATAAAACGATCTGCTGAAATCTTAAGCTGCTCAAGTTCAATCTGTTCTGCATCTGTTAAAGAACGCTCTTGATTTTGAGCTAACAACCAGTAGTGACGCTCCATTTCTTCCGGTGTTTTTTTACTCTGGGCAATAGGCCACAAAGCTTGGTCTTCCAACCTATCTAAGGCAGCTAGATCTGCTTGAAATTCTTCAGGTACATCAGACCAATTGGGGGGACTACCAATTTGTAAAGCATGGAGCATGACAGCTTCAAGAGAGCGTTCAGTTGCTTGGGCAGTGTTGACCAAGCGCTGATAGAGGAAGTCAGGAATTTGCAGAGTAATGGTTGTTGAAATAGAATTCATGACGGCATCTCCTCAAAGCGCAGTCCGTTAAGAGTCTATTGTAGCTCAGGGGGTAGGGTGTTAGGCAGGGTGTAGGGTGTAGGATGTAGGGTGTAGGGAAAAAAGACCGAGCTTCGCGAAAGTTGGTAGGGATGCTTAAATCGGCTAATGTACGATTAAATCAGGTAAATGTTGGTTAATGAAGCCTTTTCTAGCTAATTTGTGTACATGCCTATTTTCACCACACCCCATACCCCACACCCCACACCCTACACCCTCCATCCTTGTGGGATAGCCAGGGGATTGTCTGGTGTGGTGGCTATGTTTCCTACTCCAAAAAGGCCAGAAATATGGCAATCATGTCATATAATGTAAATTTCCGATTATTATTTGAGGAAGGACTAGCAGACGTTGACCCAGAGTTATTAATCAGACTCCCATTCAATGAACTGATCTATATCAACAACTCTGGAAATGTGGAACGATTGATCAAGGAATTGGATGGGTCGAATCCAGAATTAGTCCCTCTCTTAGTTGATCAATGGGGAATAATTATCGATGGCAATAGTCGCCATGCCGCAGTTGAAGGATTAAATGCAGGTTCAGATGGCAACAAATTCCCAAGAGTCCCCGTAGAGATCAGGACTTTCTCCGACAACCTAGAACGACTAAGGCAACTCAAGTTACGAAATAGCTATAGCGTTTCTAGGATTTATGAGGTACGCTTCTCAACCTCAAAGTCCCCCTTGATAAGGGGGATTTAGGGGGATCTCTTTGTACCTCATGGCATAGAGAATTGCTATATCTTGTCTAGACCAAGATGCAGCAATACATAGAAGCTCAACTGATGCTGCAAATTGAGAAACAGGAAGTTGAGCGGAAAAAGAAAAGAAGAGAGGATACTGCGATCGCAAGACATGGCAGATCGATTGATCGAGTTGCAGCGACAGATGGTACTGGTAGAACTACCTTACTTATTGGCTTCAATGTCGTTGAGGCTATTCAAAAAGAGGAGAATGCTGATCTTGCCAAAAAGTGGTCAAAACTTCTGGAAGAAGGAACAAACAAGATGGCCTATGACATCTTATCAGTGCCTCCAGAAGATCGTGAGGCTGTTATAGATCAGCTTTATAACCCAGAAGGAAGGGCGATTGACCTTGGCCTTTAGGCCAAGCTACGCGAATGGTCACGCTACGCGAACGCAGGTTCAAGCCTTATCCCTCCCTCAGCTTGAAGCTTTGGGGGAAGCGTTGTTGGACTTTACGAAACCCGAGGATTTGGATGAATGGATGCGTTCACGTAGTGTTGCTGATAGCAAATCGAACTCGTAGGTAATGCTTTCGGTGTGATTGGCCTACGGCCACGCTACGCGATCAGCCCTACGGGCATAGCTCGGCTGACTGCACTACTTCTTAACCAAGATCAACTAAGTTAGCATACGCTTCTTTTTCATCCTGTTAGGCTAAGTGTTGATAGAAATAATATTAGCTAAAGCCCGCAGTGCATCATTAACTGATTTTTCATCTGGAAAAATTTCAGCCACATCGTCATCCAACTTAACAATGTTGCTAGTTTCCCTATATCTGTGAGCATATTTACCACGTATGCCTTTGCTAAAATCGTATTCATCTAGCCGATCCTGATCCTGTTGATTATTAATAGTAATTGTTATCCTCGTATGTCCTTTTCTCTGGTGATGTAGCCAAACGAGCACTCTTTAGCCTGATCGATTACTATTTACTTAAAGTCCGGTTTGCCGGATTATAATTATTTTAAATTATGGAAGTCATCAAGCTAGGAAAAAAAGGTCAACTCTCTCTTCCCAAAGCAATTCTCAATCGTCTAGGGTTGGAAGGTGAAACTATGCTACTGGTAGAAACTACTGCTGATGGTGGAATTCTACTGCGTCCTGCGGGAGTGTATCCGATTGAGATCTATACAGAGGAACGGATTGAGGAGTTTTTATCAGGCGATCGCTTAACTAACGAAGAAGCCGAACAGCTAATGGGTCAACTTAAAGATGCTGAGTAGGAAAGATACATGCGCGTGTTTCTGGATGCCAATGTAATCTTTGCAGCCGCTATTAGTCCTGATGGTCGCTGTAACGCTTTGTTTGAGTTAGCTTCTGCTGGGTATTGTGCTTTGCTAACATCGCCTCACGCCTTGGAAGAAACACGCCGTAACATTACAGCTAAGTATCCCGAAGCTTTGACACGATTGGAACGGGATTTAATCCCTAAACTAATTATTGTTGGAGAAGCACCGGTTTCACGAGTTAATTGGGCCATGGAGATGGGGCTACCTTTGAAAGATGCTCCTATTTTAGCGACAGCAGTAGAGAATAGGGCAGACCTTTTGGTAACGGGTGATAAGAAGCACTTTGGTTCGTTTTACGGTCAGATATTAGAGGGAGTAACGGTGGTAGATCCGGCAGAGGCGATCGCACTACTTCTCAACCAAGAAAAACTTTAGTGATTGCCCGACTACTTCTCAACCAAGATTAACGAGAGTGCGATCGCCTTTGGCGTGGCCTACGGCCAATCGCACAAGCGCGGAAGCTGAGGCCGTAGGCCACGCTTTGCGAACGCGTGACTCGCGTAGCGTGGCCTACGGCCAATCGCACTTGTGTACCAACAGTTTTTGGAGATGTCTATAGCGTTTCTCATAGCTATGAGGTACACATTATTTTTTCCCTCTTCCCTCTTCCGACTTCCCATATCCGCTGCTCCCGTCTTGATGCAGTCGCTCATGGGGGAAACCACGCCAGTTGCTCATGGTTTGTTCGCGAAGCGTCGGCTACGCCGAAGTTACCGTAAGACAGTTGAGCCTTAATCAATAAGTTTTACCCCTTTTCTGCATAGCCTAACAATCATAAAGGCTCAACTGTCTAAGGTTTCGTCTCCGGGGGGAACCCCCAAGACCGCACTGGCTCCCCAAGACCGCGCTGCATCGCTGCTCCGAAGTCCCTGCTCCCTAAAACCCAGAGATTTGTACCTCATGGGTATAAGACTTGCTATATTATAGTTGCGTGACATGGCAAATACCTTACTTTTTTATTCCAACAGAGTTGTACAAGGGGCTTCAATGAGTGCCTTTACCTCTCAACGAACTCGATTGTTTTCAGAAGTGGGGTTAATGTTCAATACAGTATTGATGGAAAATTCCCCTAGTACTTTCATAGAGTCGCTTTGGAATTGCTCAGATGCGCATTTGAGTTGCTGCAACTGATTAAAACTAAAGATGCTCAATCCACTCAGAGCCAGAATCAATCCAGTTACACAGCTAATTAATCGACAGCTATCATTTCGCCTTTTTTGCAGACTACGCCGCACAAACTCAGCTTCCACTTGGTTCAGCCAGTTATTCTCAGAATTCAGTACCTTTTTCAACAAATCCAGACGAGGGTTAGCATGCCAAAGAAACTTTGCCTGTTGCTGGCTTTTCCACTCCTGTGCTGCGGTCGTCAACCGCCGTTGTAGAAGTAAATTTTCCTCATCCTTTTGTTTCCACTCCAGCAGCTTTTGCCAACCCCGCACCAAAGCATCATGGGCTGGTTCGACATCAGGATTTCCCTCACTATCTTGTCCTTCTACTAATAACCGTGCTGTGCTAAAACGCTCAATTACTTCCTTAACTAAACTATTTTTATCGGGGGGATATTCCAATTCTGATAACGGTACCCGCCTACGGGCTAATTCACCCCCACCTAGTGCCACCATCCGCAGCATGACATGACGGATTACTTGGTCATAAGCGGGATTTTCTTGAACTAGCTTCTGATACTCTTTATCTGCCCTTTGAGTTAGCGATCGCATTACTCCCCCCAATTCCATATAATCGGCTTGAGTCAACGCCCGGTCAATAGTAATACCCCTGTATTGTGCCTCCCGTTGTCGCCTTAAGTATTTCAGATACAGTTCACTTAAGGCAAAAGACAGCAGGGGCAATGCTCCGGGCATATCCGCCACTTCATCAATTAATTTTTCTACTAAATCGTGGGGTTGAAAATACATTACCCGTGCTTGAGCCGGTTTTTCGATCGCTTCCCTTAGTTCCCCTCGTGTCATCGCCGGTACAATAAATCGTCCACTTTGCCAAAGATTTATCAGTACCGTGGTTCCCAATTGATTTATTACTTCCGGTGCCAACTTTAAGCCCACATCACAGATGTGGGGTTCAAAATCAGAACGTAGGCTTAATACTACCCGTAATTTATCCCCATGGGCATTTATGGCTGTGAGTATCTGTTGGAAAAACTCCTTACGCTCATCTAAGTTTCGACAGAGTGTAATAATTTCTTCGCTTTGGTCAATAAACAGTAATAACTTAGAGTTGGGGTTATTTTTCGCCCAAACATCAATGCTCATTGCCAGGTTCTGCTGTGGGTTTTGGGCTGCTACCTCTGGTAATTGGGTATTTTTCAAAGCATTATTTAACCCTTGTAAGGGCGTTTCACCAGGACGGATGGCTGGCAAAATACACCATTTCTCAGTATTATCTTGCCGTAGTTTGGGAATTAATCCGGCTTTTACCAAGCTAGATTTACCGGAACCAGAAGCACCCAACACCACTGTCAGGGGATGAGCTTTGACAAAATCTTCTAACTTTTCTACTAGTAATGTTCTACCGAAAAACAGTGAACTGTGTTTCTCGTCAAAGGAGTTTAAACCGCGATAGGGATTTTGTGATTGATCCAAAGGTGGTGCTGGTGGTAAATTAAGTTTATGTCCGGGAGAAAGAAAGATATATTCTCCCTTATCGTGCTTATTTAAACACCAAATACCAGGGGTTTGTCGCTGACGGTATTTTTTTGTGGGTATTTCGACTCGATTCCGTAAATGTAAATATAATTCTGTGGCTGTAATTACCCCATCTCCAGCCGGTTTACCATTTTTGGCAAGAGGATAGATATCTGCTGCCCCTTCTAGGGCTTCTAATAATGCACTAGCAAAAGGGGAATGATGGCCGACTTGACTGCGATCGCTATCTAAATTAAAGTTATCTAAGGCTTTTTGATCAGAAGCTGAGGAAGTAATGATTTGCCAGGCTGGGTCAGTAATAAAACGGTCGTATCGTTCTTGGTGAATTACTTCTGGCGATGTGAGTAAATCCCTGGTACTCGACCAACGAAAAGCACCAGCAAAACAGCAGTCGAGGATACCCAAGAAATGACGACAGGGTAATTGACTTAAAGCGTCATGTAACTTGGTCATGGGCAGATAACTATTAGTATCCCCCAGTAAAGCATCTTGAGGAATTAAGTAACCAGCCGGGCCATCATCCCCATTGAGAGCAACTCCATGACCAGCAAAGTAAAATAATAAGCGGTCATTTTCAGTGACTTGTTCCGGTAAGGTTTTTTCTAAAAATTTCTTGAAGTTAGTGAGGCTGGCAAGTTCGTCTAAGCATTCCCAGACTTGATAGCCATGCTTTTTGTGGAGAATTTCAACTAGTTTTTTGGCATCGTTTACGGGGGTGTGCAGGGGGGAAATGCCGTTTGTGTAGTTATTGATGCCGACGATAAATGCGATATTTCGGGAGAACATATAGCAGTTGGCGATTTTATTAAGTGCCAAATTATGGGTTTTTATGGAATAGGAATACCCTCTTATTAAGGGCAGGGCTATTTCATTCTCGCCAAAAATAGATAGGGAGATGGGGACCCCTGACAAGGGTAGGTTTTTTACTTTGGAGATAGGTAATAGGTAATAGGTAATAGGTAATAGGTAATGGGTAATAGGTAATAGGTAATAGGTAATGGGTAATGGGTAATCGGTAATGGGGACCGGTCCCCTAACCCTCATAAGGGTAGGTTTTTTACAAAGACCTACCCTTATGAGGTGGTGAACAGGGGCTCAGTTCACCACCCTGTGCTATATCCCTACTAATTCGGGATCTTTAGCAAAACGTATTACCGATGGCACGATAGGTTTCTTTACCGACAATCCCATCTACAATCAAGTAGTCAGGATTAGATTTTTGGAGGGAGTTGTAGTAGCTTTGGAAATCCCTTACTGCCCGTTCTGTTTGTGAGCCAAACTGTCCGTCAAGAAGCACAGAATAGTCTATGTAGCAAATTAAGAACTGCTGGAGAAAGCGGACAGCTTCACCGGCTGTTCCCTTTTTCAAAACTGGTAGGTGGGTGACGTAAGCAGCGTTAGCCTGACTAATTACTTCAGAACCATTAGCTAGTGTAGAACCATTAGCTAGTACAGATTTAGAATTGATAGTGTTAGTTGCCATGATGGATGTCTTTTCCTTAATGATTTGACGTTTACTAGGAAAACCTTTTCAGGTTTCGACATTGGACAAAGTTTTTATTTTCTGTCTTTTGTCTCTACACCCTTAAGACGATCTCAAAACCCTATTTTGGAATTTTTCGAGTTAGCACCAATTTTTTGATCTCGACTCACCCCATTCACCCCAGTTCACTCTCCCCACACTCCCTACTCCCTACTCCCTGATCCCTACCTCACTTGGGTAGGTTTTTTACCTAGCAGGGCGAGTACGTACTGGCATTGGGAATAAATTTCTCAAAATATGTCGGAAAATCTACCAGAATTTCCACCGATTACCGACCCATCTCCCGCTCTTCCCCTCCTGGTCGGGGTGTCGGGTGGGTTCCGATTAGCCATTACCCATTACCCATTACCCATTACCCATTACCCATTCCCCATTACCTATTACCTATTACCTATTACCTATTACCTATTACCTATTACCTATTACCTATTACCTATTACCTATTACCTATTACCTATCTCCAAAGTAAAAAACCTACCCTTGTCAGCTGGTCCCTACTCCCTATTCCCAATAAAAAAAATCGGTCAAGTTTGGGTTAACCCCAATCCTGGACCGATTTCTGTACTTTAACTTTCCACAAGTACAGCTGAGCTGCACTCAAATTTGGATAACTCCAGATCAACTATAGCGGTTTTTAATCTAGTAAGGTACAATTTTTTGGGTTTTAGGGAGCAGGGAGCAGGGAGCAGGGAGCAGGGAGCAGGGAGCAGGGAGCAGGGAGCAGGGAGCAGGGAAGAGGGAAGAGGGAAGAGGGAAGAGGGAAGAGGGAAGAGGGAAGAGGGAAAAAAATATGTGTACCTCATGAGGATAAAAAGCGCTATAGTACATTCTTCTCGAGTTAGTCAGCAACTGCTGGAAAGCAATAACATCCCAACTCATCCTTCATCCTGCTTCATCTTCCTTCACCAAACATCCTTCACAATTCCTGATTTGCCAGGGGGCAACCCTGGCAAAGTCCTATCAGAACATCCTTCACCTTCCCGGATGTTCTGATAGTTCATATCTTCTACAACTTTGACCTGCTCCCCTTTCGTACCAACAGTTTTTAGAGAGCGATCGCATAAGCGCGGAAGCGAAGCTTCATCGCGTAGCGTGGCCGTAGGCCAATCGCATAAGCGCGGAAGCTGAGGCCTACGGCCACGCTTTGCGAACGCGTGACTCGCGTAGCGTGGCCGTAGGCCAATCGCTCTTGTGTGCCAAGAGTTTTTGGAGTGCGATTAGTCTTCGGTGATCGCCAATTTTGGTATAGCAACCGAAGTATAGTTTAGGACAAAGTATTTTGCTTGAAAGGGAGCAGGGAGCATAAATATGTCTTAAGCTTTACTTCGACTGCTATATACATTGTCGCAGAGATTGCGATCCCTCTTGTCAACATTGGGGTTATTCTCAAGATAGTCACGCACCCTATCACAACTCTTGGATAGCAGTTCATCCAATCCTCCAAACTGCCATAACTTTGCAGTACCCTTCTCGTCAAGGGTAGCTATTAAGCTACCATCAGCACTAAGACTTATACTGGTTAATTGGTTTGTTGGCTGCCCTTTTCCTTTTAAAGTAGTCAATCGTTTTCCTGAGATATCCCATACATGGATATCATAGCTGTACCCAATAGATGCTAATAAGTTACCCTGAATATCAAGACCATTTTTTTCACTACTGATGTCGCCATTATAATCCTCAAACCCAACTAATTGCTTATGAGACTCCAATTCGAAGAAGATTTTATTATGTTTCTCTAATTCATTTTTAATACTCATTGCCAACAGCTTGTTATCCGAGTTAAAAACGATATGACTCTCCGGGTAAACCCTAGGATAACTCTTCTCGGACACTTTTTCCAAGGTTTTAGTTTTACTGTTCAACTCAAACAGATGGATAATAGTATCACAGATAGTATAATCACAGTGCATGGCAGCCAATTGCTGACCATCACGACTAAAAATAAGCTGGCTAATTGTTTTTTCAATTTTTTTTGGTTTATACAATTCCTTCCCATTTAGATTCAAGATGCGAATCGTATTATCTTCGTCTAGTGCAGCCAATTGCTGACCATCAGGACTAAAAATGATTTGGCTGATTTTGCCTTTAATATCTTTAAATCGCTTCAAATCCTTACCCTTCAAATCCAACAAATGGACAGTACCATCTTGTTTGACAGCAGCTATTTGCTTGCCATCGGGGCTCATCCTGAGACTTTTAAACTTCCCCTCCATTGTCTCAATTGTGCTTAACTCTTCCACTTGCTGGTTGTTCTCTATTTCCCACAAGCGAATAGTATTGTCATCACCTCGACTAGCAAGTTTTCTGGCATTCGAGCTAGAAATAACCTCACGAATACTACCTTGATGCCCTTTCAGTTCAAATCCCGAATCATCAACCACAAATGATGGATCATGAACACTAATAATACCATTATTCTCTTGACCGATAATCAGACGACTCTTGGCATCAAAAATGATGCTTACAGGTCGGATTATGGGTGTCAATGCCCTCCACAATTTATCATCCTCTAAACTAGCAAAATACGCAATCCTTGTCTCCTCTCCATAGGAGCCTGCCAAGTATCTACCATCAGGGCTAAAAACGAGGTTATCCAAGAGTCGATTATAACACCATTGACACGCATCAAAATCTTTTAAATCTGCTAAATTACTGCCAGACATAAAGTCTGACAAGCGGAAGGTATTGTCAGATTCGTTAGCTACAACAACTAGCTGGTTCTTGGAGTTAAAACTAATACTACTGAAATTGTTTTGATCCTTTTTTAATAGCTTCGGTTCATTTCCCGTTAAGTCCCACAGGTAGATAGTCCTTCTATCGTCTGTATAGGCTACAAGCTTCTTGCCATCAGGACTGAAACTGATATCACTGCCGAGATTTTCATCCTGTGAGATACAACGTATAAGCTTTGGTGGCTCTTGCTGTTTTCCTTCCAAGTTCCATAGGCGAACAGTACATTTATCGTCAATAGTTGCTAATAAGCTACCATCCTTATTAATATCAAGATTGACTTCACCTCTATGTCCTGAAAATACTTTGGGTAGTTCTGTGCCTTTGAAGTCTTGTAAGCGGACAGTACCATCCTCTGCTGTAGCAATCAGTAACCGATGATCAGACGTAAAAAACATCTTATTAAAGTTTTCAGGCACTTCTATGCGGTTACGTTCTTTCGCTAAATAGAATACCTTTCGCCAAGTTTGTAATACTTGAGTTTTAAGCTCATTTTCTGGCTTGAATAAGGATAAGTATCCCGGCCAATCTTTTAGAGATTTACCCGCTCGTAAACTAGCAACCAAAGCTTCTAAATCTTGACCTAATTCTAAGTTTGCTTCGGCGGATTGCCGATCAGCCCTGACTTGGCCGATCAAAGCATCTCTCTGTCCAATCAAAGAAAATACTAAACCTGTACCTAACCCCAGCATAACTACGATCGCAACAACCCAATTCCGACGAGTATTGAAGCTTTTTCGCCTGACGCTACGCTGCACAAACTCAACTTCTACTTGGTTAAACCAGTTGTCCTCAGAATTGAGTTCTTTATTCAACAAATCAAGACGAGGGTTAGCATTCCAAAGAAACTTTGCCTGTTGCTGGCTTTTCCACTCCACCGCCGCAGGAGTCAACCGCCGTTGTAGAAGTAAATTTTCCTCCTCCTTTTGTTTCCACTCCAGCAGCTTTTGCCAACCCCGCACTAAAGCATCATGGGCTGGTTCTACATAGGGATTCCCCTCAACATCTTGTCCTTCTACTAATAACCGTGCTGTGCTAAAACGCTCAATTACTTCCTTGACTAAACTATTTTTCGCTGGTGGATATTCCAATTCCGATAAAGGTACCCGCCTACGGGCTAATTCACCCCCACCTAGTGCCACCATCCGCAGCATCACATGACGGATCACTTGGTCATAAGCGGGGTTTTCATTAACTAGCTTCTGATACTCCTCATCCGCCCTTTGAGTTAGCGATCGCATTACTCCCCCCAATTCCATATAATCGCCTTGAGTCAACGCCCGGTCAATAGTAATACCCCTGTATTGTGCCTCCCGTTGTCGTCTTAAGTATTTCAGATACAGTTCGCTCAAGGCAAAAGACAGCAGGGGCAATGCTCCGGGCATATCCGCCACTTCATCAATTAATTTTTCTACTAATTCGTGGGGCTGAAAATACATGACCCGTATTTCTGCGGGTTTCTCAATGGCTTCGCGCAGTTCCCCTCGTGTCATCCCTGGTACAATAAATCGTCCACTTTGCCAAAGATTTATCAGTACCGTGGTTCCCAATTGATTTAGTACTTCCGGTGCCAACTTTAAGCCAGCATCTCTGACTTGGGGTTCAAAGTCAGACCGTAGGGATAGTACTACCCGTAATTTATCCCCATGAGCATTGATAGCTGTGAGTATCTGTTGGAAAAACTCCTTACGCTCATCTAAGTTTCGACAGAGTGTAATAATTTCTTCGCTTTGGTCAATAAACAGTAATAACTTAGAGTTGGGGTTATTTTTCGCCCAAACATCAATGCTCATTGCCAGGTTATGCTGGGGGTTTTGTGGCTCTACCTTTGGTAACTTAGCTTCAGTCAGCACATTATTTAATGCTTCCAAGGGAGTCTCACCAGGACGGATGGGTGGCAAAATACACCATTTCTCAGTGTTATCTTGCCGTAGTTTGGGAATTAATCCGGCCTTGACCAAGCTAGACTTACCGGAACCGGAAGCACCCAACACCACTGTCAGGGGATTAGCTTTGACAAAATAGTCTAACTTTTCTACTAGTAATGTTCTACCGAAAAACAGTGAACTGTGTTTCTCCTCAAAGGACTTTAAACCTCGGTAGGGATTTTGTGACTCATCCAATGGTGGTGCTGGTGGTAAGTTAAGTTCATGTCCCGGAGAAAGAAAGATATATTCTCCCTTATCGTGCTTGTTTAAACACCAAATACCGGGCGTTTGTCGGTGGCGGGATTTTTCTGTGGGAATTTCGACTCGATCCCGTAAATATAAATATAATTCTGTGGCTGTAATTACCCCATCTCCAGCCGATTTACCATTCGTAGCAGGAGGATAGATATCTGCTGCACCTTCGAGGGCTTCTAATAATGCACTAGCAAAAGGGGAATGATTACCGACTTGACTGCGTTCGCTATCTAAATTAAAGTTATCTAAGGCTTTTTGGTCAGAAGCTGAAGAAGTAATGATTTGCCAGGCTGGGTCACTAATAAAACGGTCATAACGCTCTTGGTGAATTACTTCTGGCGATGTGAGTAAATCCCTAGTATTCGACCATTTAAAAGCACCAGCAAAACAGCAGTCGAGGATACCCAAAAAATGACGGCAGGGTAATTGACTTAAAGCGTCATGTAACTTCGTCATGGGCAGATAACTATTAGTATCCCCCAGTAAAGCATCTTGAGGAATTAAGTAACCAGCCGGACCATCATCCCCATTGAGAGCGACTCCATGACCAGCAAAGTAAAATAATAAGCGGTCATTTTCAGTGACTTTTTCGGGTAAGGTATGGGATAAAAATTTGTTAAAGTTAGACAGAGTTGCCACTTCGTCTAAGCATTCCCAGACTTCGTAATCATGCTTTTTGCGGAGAATTTCCACTAGTTTTTTGGCATCGTTTACGGCAGTGTTGAGGGGGGAAATGCCGTTTGTGTAGTTATTGATGCCGGTGATAAAGGCGAGATTTCGAGAAAACATGTTCTGCTAAAAGCACTTAAAAGCACTTATAAAGATAACTTGAATACTCTTGATTGGGAGCATCCCATTTTTTTTGGCAAAAATATCTTTTTATAGCAGTCGCCAGCGATGCAGCGCGGTCTTGGGGAGCCAGTGCGGTCTTGGGGGTCTCCCCCATGAGCAACTGGCGTGGTTTCCCCCACTCGCTATTGCATCAAGACAGGGCAGTTAGAACATGACAAAAGTATCAAACCTAAGTAAGCGCAAGAGTAATACTCTCTTGGTGCGCATTCTGATGGTGATTAGAAATCACCAGGGTCGCACCGCTTCTGACTTCTGACTTCTGACTTCTGACTTCTGACTTCTGCTATATGTGGGCGGTATAATCACGCTCACACAGCAGTGGGATGCTCCCTATTTATTCCCCAGGATAATCTGTTGACTTTACGCAGAAATTATTAGTTTCGTAATAAATCTTTACATACTTTCATTGGCGTATATAGGGTTTATAAATGAGATGTAAACCTAGGAGGTATTTTTTTACTGTCCAATAAAACTTCGTATCTCTTTCCCCTCTTGCCTTTCCCCTCCTGGGAGGGGTTAGGGGTGGGTTCCTCTTGTATGCAAGCTTTTTTATACAAGAATTATGTTTACAACCTAGATAAAAACCCTATAATGACTAGGCTACTCATTCAAACCCAAACTGTCCCTGTGATGGTCAATCTTCCTGGGATCATCCCCATGACCCCTGCCCAGTTTTCTGAATTCTGTTTAGCCAATCGAGATCTACGGATTGAGCGCACCGCCAGTGGATTGGGTAAGTCAGCGGGATTGCTCCCGCTTCGTCCCCAACGCACCGTGCGAACAAGTCTCCAAGTACACGGCGCAACCGATTCTTTTTGAACTCATTTATCACTGCCACTTCTTTTCTGAGATT
>NZ_JAAHHE010000409.1:0-4985 GCF_010692525.1 Moorena sp. SIO3B2 | reverse complement strand
TATTGGAGCAAAACTCAAATGGCTAACATCAAAGTTAATAACATCAAACCTGCTGGTGCTGAGTTGTTCGGTGATTCTGAAAGTTTTATCAAGGATCTCCAAGACAACGAACTTGAACTAGCAGGGGGTTCGGAGTGCCCTTCTCCATTCCCCACTTCACATCCTGGTAACTGCCCTACAGGCACTGAAGTTTTCTGATCCATTTGCAGCCTATAGCTTAAGCTTAGCACAGGGAGTAGTCACACACAAAAGGGCTTCAGCCTTGTGTCAAGTTTCCTACAGCAGGAGTTGCAGCGGTTTCGATACCTGGCACCAGTGACATGGATTAGGGAGGTTAAACCTCCCTGATTCGCAGCACTACCAGGTTCAAGAGATTATTCATTTATTTATTTGAGCGAACGGGACAAAATCTCCGATATAGCGTTTATCGCAGTTATGAGGTACAGTTTTATTTGATGTTGATTCCCTATATTGATGCAGTGATCTCTATTATCTTTTCCCTATTCCCTATTCCCTGTTCCCTGAAAAACCAGAACTTTGTACCTCATAGCTATGATAATTGCTATAAATGAACTGAGTATGGAAATAACAGCAGTAGAATTATCACAAATAGCTACTATAGCTACCAATGCAGCCTTTCTTTCAGAGTGCTTAAATTGTCCTTTTGAACGGGATTTTAATCCCCATAAGCTTGACCAAAATCTCATTGAAGAACGCCTCAAAACCTGGTGTAAACTCCTGGGAGGAGAAGACAGACTTAAGAAGCGCCTTCAGTGGAATGGATGGGACTTAAACACAGTCCGTATTTTACTGGGAACAGCGGATGTGATTGATAATCCTACTTTGCCACCTTGGGCGGAAACCCTGAAAGAATTAATTGAAAGTGGCGCAATTACCTTACTCGGTATAGAGGGAGAATATAAATCACCAATTGACTCCCAAAATCCCTTACCTTTTGAAGATTTTTATCTTCCCTTTATCCTAGTAGCACAGCGGAAACTATACACTGGTTTATCGGCAACTCGCCCTCTGGAATTGCTGAGTCGAGAAGCCTGGAAAGCCCTAGAAAGGAGCCTCCTACAAAAACTGGTTGATTTAGGGGCAAAAACCTTACTATTTGAATTTTACAAATTTCGGGAAAGTCAGCCCTCTTATGAAAAGATCGATTCCCAAGAAAGCCAAAGTAAAGCTTTGTATTGCGCCTTGATCCAAAACCTTCTCCAAGATGGGGGACTGGCATTTTTTCAGCAATACCCAGTCCTGGCTCGCTTGATAGCCACAACTATTAACTTATGGGTAGAATCTACTACTGAATTTATCCAACGTCTACAAGAAGATTTATCGGCAATTGAACTTATCTTTTCTGACCGCAAAAGCTTAGGAAAAGTTGAAAATGTTGAGACTGCTTTCTCAGAACCTCATAATGGGGGACGCTCTGTATCAGTTCTTACCTTCTCCTCGGGTGTAAAAGTGGTATATAAGCCCAAAGATTTGGGTCTAGATGTTGCTTTCAACCAGTTGCTAGACTGGTGCAACCAAAAGGATACCTCTTTACCCTTCCAACTAACCAAGATTCTTAATCGTCAGGGATATGGCTGGGTTAAATTTGTTGAGCAGCAACCTTGTGAAGATAAAGCTGCAGTCCAACGCTTCTACAAAAGAGCAGGAATGCTATTATCTCTCCTCTATGTCTTAGGCTCAAGTAAATCTCACAAGACCAATGTCATTGCCAGCCGTGAATATCCAATTATCATCAATGTTGACACCTTAATGTCTCCTATAGAAAAAAGTTTTAGTGAATCAGAAAACTGGTTCAAATACTCAGTTATAAAGACAGGCTTTTTACCTTCTTGGGAAGGTAATTTAGCCTCAGCAAATACTCGAGACTATAGTGATATTGGCGGTATTTACCCCCAGCAAATTAATTCCTCAATAGAGTGGAAATTTATTAACACAGATGGGATGCAATTAACTCCCAAAACTACTATTATTCCGCCTCGGAATAATGTCGTCGTGCTAGAAGAGGAAACCGTCTGCCCCAATGACTACCTTGAAGAGGTAGTGACGGGTTTTGAGGAGATGTATCGCCTCCTAATCAAACATAGGGAAACTCTCCTAACCGAGAATAGTATTCTATCAGGCTTAAAATCATTAAATTCTCGATTTATTCTGCGCCCAGCTAGGGCCTATAGTGTTATCTGTAAGCATAGCCTCAACCCACAATATTTGCGTAGCGGAGTTGACTATAGTATTGGAATAGACACTCTCAGTCGAACCTACTTAACTGCTGAAGAAAAACCGGAAGCTTGGGTAACTTTGCCAGCGGAAATCAAATCTTTACAACAGCAAGACATTCCCTATTTCACCGTATCCTGTAATAAGGATACCTTAGATGTTGGACTAGACCAACCCATCAAGCACTTTTTCAAAACTTCTAGTTACCAACAACTAATTTCTAGGCTTCAGAGTCTGGATCAACAAGATTTAGCCCTGCAAATTAAATTAATTCGGGGAAGTTTTTTGGCCAGGTTTGCTCATCTGACAAAAAAGAATGTTGCACCCCAGGCGGATTCTTATCAATTTCTCCCACTTACCCCTGAACAACTACAGCAAGAGGCACTCTCAATTGGCAATCGTCTTATCGCCAATGCGATTATAAATAATGACAGCTGCAACTGGATTGCCATAGAGTATATGTTTAATGCCAAGCGCTATCAACTCCAGGCGTTGGATGATTCTTTATATCAGGGGCGCGCTGGAGTTAGCCTATTTCTAGCAGCCTTAGCAAAACTTACTGGCAAAAGCGAATTTCAAAAAGTAGCTCTAGCAGCTCTCTCTCCTTTACGCCAGTCTCTTCAGAACACTAAAACTACCGGAAGATTAATTCAGTCTGGACTCGGTGTGGCAGGATTGGGTGGGATAATTTACAGTCTGGTTAAAATTAGTCAGTTTCTCCAAGAGCCAGCCCTCCTCAAAGATGCCCAGCAGGCAGCAAAACTGATCTCTCCACAGGCGATCGCTGGTGACCAAACGTTGGATATTTTGGGTGGAGTAGCTGGGGCAATTCTGGGCTTATTATCCCTCTACCAAGAAACAGGTGAGCCAGCTATATTGGATACAGCGATCGCCTGTGGCAATCGTCTCTTATCAAAACGAAGTAATACTGTCCCGAGGGCGTGGAAGACAATTTGTAAAATCCCTTTAACGGGATTTTCTCACGGTGCAGCGGGTAATGCTTTGGCCTTATTGCGGTTATATGCTGCTACAGCAGACACTGCTTATTTGGAAGCAGCACAAGAGGGAATTGAATATGAGCGGAGTGTCTTTGACCAATCTGCCCGAAATTGGCCAGATTTCCGTTTCTTGGAGAAAACTAATCAAATTAGCTTCATGCACACCTGGTGTCACGGAAGTGTTGGCATTGGATTAGCACGTTTGGCAAGTTTATCCATTCTAAAAATAGAAGAAAATTATGCTGACATTGAGATAGCTTTGGAAACCACGCAGAACTACAGCAGACCGAGTAGAGATATAGACCATCTTTGTTGCGGGATATTAGGCAGAACCGAACTATTTGTCGTCGCCTCCCAAAAACTTGGCAACCAAAATTGGCTTAAAACTGCTAGGAAGCAGGCAGCATGGGTAGTAGAAAGGTCAAAAGAACATGGAGGATATACTTTTTTCTTTGATTTCCCTAACTCGCTGTTTAACCCTAGTTTTTTCCGAGGTACAGCAGGGGTAGGGTATCAGTTGTTACGCTTAGCATCTCCAGAATTGTTGCCTTCAGTGCTGATTTGGGAGTAGAGTACCGTTGAATGGTTCTGTTGCGAAAACGCTCTCGCTCTTGTAGTAAGTAACTCCACCCCACTATTTAGTATCTACTCTATTTGCTTAATAACTTCAACTTCCCCAATCTGTCCCTTCAACCACCCAGTAAACAAATCAGACACAATCTGAGCACGCAACTTCCCATCCAATTCCGATTTAACAATCTCCTCAACCAAAATTAGATGCACTCCCTGAGAACTCACAATCGGTTTAAGCAACTGTGGCGGCTCAGCCGCAAACACAGCCGCAGAAATTTCCGGCTTAAACTCGTGACGCTTAACGATTCCCCGATATCCTCCAGAGCGCCGTAACTCAGTATCCTGGATGTATTCGTGAGCAATCTCATAGAAACTTGTCTCCCCTTCGTCGAGGGCATAAAACAGTTCCATGGCTAGGTCTTTATCATCTAAAACCACTTCGTAAATAACTGCTGCAGCATAATCCAGCTGATGTTCAAAGAAATAGGGGTCAACCTTATCAGCAAACAGATGTTGAACTAACTTATTAGCTATCAAATTAGTATAGACTATTTCTTCAAAATCATCTAAAGACATACTGTGTTGTTGCAGCCATGCCCAAGTGTCTTCTGAATTTTCAAGTTTGTTCATTAACCGGAATTGGTCGGCTGCCTGTTGAAGGTCTTCAATTTCTACACCGATGCCAGCACTTTCCGCAGTAGCAGCAATAATCTTGCGGGTAACAAGCCCTTCAAGAATTTCTGGGATTTGGCAAGATAGCTTGACTTGGCGAAGAATATCTTCAGTGGTAATCGTAATAGCTGGTAACATGATTATTTTTTGGTAATTGTTTGGACAGTAAGGGAATAGGGAACAGGGAACAGGGAACAGGGAATCGGGAGTAGGGAATCGGGAATCGGGAATCGGGAATCGGGAATCGGGAATCGGGAGTAGGGAATCGGGAATCGGGAATCGGGAATCGGGAGTCGGGAGTAGGCAAGAGGCAAGAGGCAAGAGGCAAGAGAGAAGAGGGAAAAAATCTTGTGTACTTCATTACTATGAGAAATGTTATCAGCGCGTTGATCCCATTGATGAGGTACGCTTCATAGCCTCAAAGTCCCCCTTATTAAGGGGGATTTAGGGGGATCCCTTCCTCATGGGAGAGAAAACTGTTACATATAGCATTTTTGCTCATTGTGT
>NZ_JAAHHE010000408.1:0-4990 GCF_010692525.1 Moorena sp. SIO3B2 | reverse complement strand
GGAACATGAATGGGGCGCAACTTTGGAGTCTGATGGGGATGTAGCAGCGATGGTAGATAGGCGTTGGGCTGAATATGGGTTAGGGGATTTAGATCTGAAGGATGTTGATCCCAATTTGTTTGGGTATGATATGTAATTTATACATCAGCGGTCAGTGGTCAGCGGTCAGCGGTCAGCGGTCAGCTGTCAGCCATCAGCGGTCAGCGGTCAGCTGTCAGCCATCAGCGGTCAGCCGTCAGCTTCAAATAGATGACTATAAAGCGATTGGTCGTAGGCCACGCTTTGCGATGAAGCTGAGGCCTTTGGGCCACGCTTTGCGAACGCTTCCGCGCTTATGCGATTGACCGTAGGTCACGCTACGCGAGTCACGCGATCGCATAAATCCCCTTAGGGGTTCTACAGCAAATCATCCCCTGCTATAGGTTCTGTATCTGGCACTGATGCTAATATTTGATCAAAACGGTTATAATCTGCTTTTTCAGCATAACTCTGCAATAGCCCTACAACTTTATGAGCTTCCATTTTTTCCGTGACAGCACTCAGTAACCACTGCTCGATAGAAACTTGATTTTCTTGAGCAAGACGTTGAATTTATTTCAACAACGTCTCAGGTAATTCTAAAGGATAATAACTCATTATCTAACTTTATCCTGTCAATTTATAGAGTGAAGCAACTGTGCTGGTCGAATAACTTGAATCCCGAAATATTGGGCAGCTGGCAAAAAATATTGTACATTATAGCGGTTTTAATAGTAATTATATACACACAATATTTTTACCGATTCCCGATTCCCGACTCCCGACTCCCTACTCCCCAGGAAGAGAGAACTCATTCAATAATTCATTAACTACAAGATAGCTTTTTGTCCAGTTGGGACGAGGTGGAAGCTTACCAGTTTGGATATCTTTTTTCCACTCAGAATCTGATTTACGGGATACTTCTGGCATCTCAAATTCATAATGGCTTAACACTGGTCCAGCAAAGACCATTTTGTCTTCACCGTTGTCCACTGCAATCATCAACAAATCGATATTACCCACGCCCTGGTGAAGGACACTGCCTGGATCTCCCACCACTGGGTCAGGTACATTTGTGTGTACATCCGCAACCAGGGCATCCCACTTATCAGAATCCTCAGGTTTCTTATAGAAAAGGCTGGGATACCAACCGGTATAAGACGGACCCCCTGAAGCAAACCGTTGAATCTCAACAACCTTTTCTAGGAAGTTGGTTTGGGCTTCGGTGAGTTCCTGTTGTGCTAATTCCTTGAGTGCTATTTCCTTGAGGATAGTTAACTGCTGGCTGAAATTTTTGAAGAATTTAGTTTGTTTTTGCTGAATCTTTCGGAAGCGCTCTGGAAAAGGAGTGTTTTCAATTAACTTCCCCGCCAGCACTGCCATTTTTTCAAAGCGTTCCCAGAATTCAGGTCTGGGCTCCACAAACCCAGCTGGATAGTAGCATAAGGTTCCACCGGTGTAGGATTGTTTGGCGTAAAGGATGGTGTCGTGGCGCAGTTGTGTCCATGACGC
Source organism: Moorena sp. SIO3B2 (assembly GCF_010692525.1). Taxonomy (NCBI): domain Bacteria; kingdom Bacillati; phylum Cyanobacteriota; class Cyanophyceae; order Coleofasciculales; family Coleofasciculaceae; genus Moorena; species Moorena sp. SIO3B2. The sequence continues at coordinate 3,460 of NZ_JAAHHE010000408.1, read as the reverse complement.
TAGTTGTGTATTGAGTGTCTTCATCCCCCAGGCACGGGTACGCATGGCTTCCGGGTATTGGGAGTCCGTAGTAGGTTTGGAGAGTTCCCGCAAGGTTGCCAGCCAATTCATGTAAAGGTTCTCTTCCCAGGCAGAAGGATTTAGCTTTTCAACCACATTAAAGGCTGCCGCTAAGTTGTGTTGATAGTTGAGACCATCTCGGAACTCATGGCCATTCTGGTTTGTGATCCGATCAACCAGTTCTGGTACTACTTGAGTGTTTCCCAGGGTGGCGAATGCGACATCTAATCCACTTGGTACACGGCGCTGAACTTTCTCACCATTCCAAGTAATATCATCGTAAACTACTTTGCTCAACATCCAGCTATCCAAGATAAACTTTTGACCGATAACTGTAAAGGAGTGGGGTATTATATCTTTAATCTGATGAGCGTCTTCGGGACTATAGTAAAAATGACTCCTGATGTTTTGAAAACCTAGGTTGTTAGCTGAAATTTTAGTTTGCAGCTGCTCTAAGGTGGATAAATCTTTAATATCTGTCGGAGATTGAATCTTAGCTTGCTTTAATAGGTTAGCTAGTTGAGCAAAGGTCATGGAATCAGTTGGACCGACAAAGGTCTGGAGCATTTGGTCAAACTGTTGCCATTGCTCGAACTTACCAGATTTTGTTAAGAGATCATTGAGGATTATGGCTGCACCCAATTCCCGTGGAGAAGCTTCTTCCGGTTTACCTGCAATGCGTAGATCAACTCTACCGCACCACATTACTGCCCGGAAATATTTCTTAAGAGTCTCGGAATTCTCATAATGCCCACGTACTTTGAATTGAGAAAAATCCATATGGCGGTCACGCCCGAACAGCTCAAATTTCTGGAGTTGCTCTCCTTGTATGGCTTGGAGGGTTGCTGCCACACGGGCATCCTGATTTAATTTGGTTTTAACTGCTTCTCCTGCTAATAACGAACGAGCGACTGCTAGAAAGTAGTCGGCATCAATTAAACTTAGGTCAAGTACACCATTGCCATATTGATTACTGGCTTGAGGGATTTTATCTGCCATTCCTGTGAGAATTTCATCTAGTGATGTGGCAAGATAACTTTCTTCTAGTTCTTCCAACATGGCGTCATAAGAACGATGCCAAGCATGAAGCAAGGCATCAGCGGAAACGAAAACTGGTAAATCGTTGTTATAGATTTGGTAGAATGATTGAGCGAAACTCTTTGTCCCCATGCGCTCACTGACAACAAAGCCTTGTTTATTGAATACTTCCAGTTCCTCTGAATTGAGGCGGAAAAAGCTGTCATTGAACAAATCCCAAAATTTAGCCTGGGTAGGATCCCAACTAATTTGTGTTAGATAATCAACATTGGCATCGTAGCGTTTAGCAAATTCCTGGGGTGAAATCTGTCCAATCTTCTTCAATTCCTGAGCGAAGGTAGGGTTGTAACCAAAGACATCAGGTGACACTTCTGCTGAAGCTGGGTTGACCAAAAGTTTGGAACTGTCAATCCCATCTGCGAGGAAAGTATGGTTGCTCATCAGAATTAACAATACAATGATCGGAGCAATAATTAGCTTGCTTAATTTATTGAAAAGCTTCATAATTAATCAGGGAACAGGGAACAGGGAGCAGGGAACAGGGAGGATAGAAGAGGGAATAGACAACAGGGGTAAGCATATGCGCTACGCCCACGCTACGCGAAGAGCTATAAGCCATTGGCTTAGGGTGGCCCAAAGCCAAGGCCAAGGGCTTTTACCCAGACTTTAAATTGGGTGCATTTCAAGGCATGAAATTAAGCAAAAATTCGCGCGATAATTTCCAAACTTCCCGCCCCCGCGCCCTTTTTTTTTACAAATATTCAGATGTACCCTTTCAATTCTCCCGTTCCCGTAGCGTGGCCATAGGCCTGCATAGGTTTCTTTTATGCTGAGTGCTGACCGCACCTCAAGTAGCGCATATGCTTACGTAATTAAATACACAGGATTTTTCCCCAATCCCGAAATTGCCTCTTCTTTCTTGCCTATGGCCTACTCCCTATGGCCTATTCAGTATAGGTGCATCTCCTAAAAGTTGTTTGACCCAGCAGTGGTGCGTTACGGGCAGCAACCTAACCCTGACTACGAGGCGAAACATGAAGGCTCCCCTAACGCACCCTACGTGACTAGAAAGGGATTGGCCGTAGGTCACGCTACGCGAACCCATAGATACCCTTAGGGGTTCTATAGCAACTCATCCCCTGCTATAGGTTCTGTATCTGGGACTGATGCTAATATTTGATCAAAACGGTTATAATCTGCTTTTTCAGCATAACTCTGCATTAGTTGTACAACTTTATGAGCTTCAATTTTTTCCGTAACAGCACTCAGTAACCACTGCTCGATAGAAACTTGATTTTCTTGAGCAAGACGTTGAATTTCCTTCAACAAGGTCTCAGGTAATTCTAAAGGATAATAACTCATTTAACCCATTAAGCATAGGTAGTTTACCCAGGAAGCTTTAACTCACCACTAATCATACAAGAGACATCTCCAAAAATTAACCTCAAACCCTTGCACTGCCTGGGTCAAAACCGAGTTTCTGGAGATGTCTAAGGTAAAATACCAGGTCAAAATCTGGATCCCCTCACCCTCTACGGTTGAGGGGATCATGGGGGCAGGGGATAATTGGAGCAATGGGTAAGTGCTGTATATAATAGCCTATGCTGTGGATAGCCATTATTAAGGCGAATCATTCTAAGTATCCTGATTATTCTATCGGAGCTGGGGAGGGAGCGATCGCCTTTGGCGATCGGTGAAAGGGGCTGCCCAAGGGCAGATAGCCCCCATAATTCTTATACATAACCACTTAACGATAGGATGAACTTAGCTGGCTGGTTTCCTCAGTTTCTTATTCTTCGGTATTGTCATTTGCTCCACTACTTTCTCTTGTGTCTATTTCAGTTGTTACCGTGATTCCCTCTACGCTGATCTCTACCTTGCTATTATATTTCCCTGTGAACTTAGATTTGGCAATCAAGTGAGGTCCTAGGTTAAATATTATAGATACAGATATCAGCAGGAAGGCAATTCCCCAGATGGAAAATTGCCTTACTACTGGGGACTCACCGTTTTTATCAGTTGTTGGAGTTGTGACTACAGTAGTTTTTTCTCTATTCTGTTGCGTATTATTCTGTGCCTTAAAAGTGCTAATAAATTGCTTTAGTAAGTTGGTCATTGTTTTGTCCTGATGCTTGATTGCTTATAACACCATCCTAGATTTTGAAGATGAGTGTATCAAGGACAGTAAAGGAAAGATAAAGGCAAGATAATAAGTGTCTTTTTCTAACTTCTTGAGTGACAGTTTCGGATCAATAAGTGTCCTTTTCTGTCCTTCTCAACAACGACAATCACACGGATTGATTATCTGTCAAAAGGGCAAGCTTGGTAGCATTAGAGCCACTCCTAAAGGAATAAGGCGTCA
>NZ_JAAHHE010000407.1:3630-5048 GCF_010692525.1 Moorena sp. SIO3B2 | reverse complement strand
TCCTGGAAAAACTAGAAGTGATTAATCCCAAGCAATTGTTGGATTTGTTAGAAGAATTATACCAAAAATTACTAGGGGTGATTGAGTCCTTATCTCCCACAATGATCACAGATTTCCTGAATCAGCAGCTGGCAACTGTCAAAACCCACCTAGATAATTTACCTGTCGAGAAGCTTGTGGGCAAAGTGACGGATGGTTTGAGTCAAGTAGATAAGCTGATGGCGGATATCGGGTTGTCGGATGTCCTCAAGTCAGATTTTTGGAAAACTTTGAAGGGGATATTGGAATTAGACTTTGACGATAAAATTAAAGAGGTTAATAATATCCGAAATAAGATCGTAGACCAAGTGAATGCAGTTGATGAGCAGGGTTTGACACAGCAATTGCAGCAACTCCAAACAGCGATCGCAACTTACACCGAGACTCCCAATCTAGCAACCGATGGCGTTGCCGGACAAGTGAAAGCTTATCACCAGGCGGTAGAAACTCTAGCAGCACCAGCAGCCAGCTTGCCAACTCCACCAGCAAAAATTGCTGTAGATTATGAAGATTTGCGAAAACGCTTGGAAAACCTTTATCAAAACTTTACTGCAACTTCCCCTCAAGAGGTTCTCGAACAAGTCAATACTATCGTTACAGACACCACTAGACTCCAGGGGAATGAGAGCCAACGCGATCGCTTGCAACAAAGTGCCAACCGCACTTCTCCTCAGCAGGTAATTGCTCACTTCAAGAAAGTTATTCCCGATGAACTCAACCGACAGATTGTCAATCCTCTGCGGGAAATTCTCCTGGCTTTGGACGAATTACTAAAGCAGCCTCGTACTGTTCTTGGTGACATTAACAATGTGATCAACAGTATCGAAAAGGCTCCGGAACAATTAGTGGAGATTCTCAGCAAGGTTGCTAAGACGCTAGGTGACCAAATTCGTCAGGCAATTAATGGTCTTAAAGAGGCAATTGACAGTCTGAGTAAGGAGGTGGTAAAAGCAATTGAAGGGACATATCAAACAATTTCGGAAACCTTAAATTATCTGAGGCCGAAGCTACTGCTGAATTCCTTTGATGAGAGTGACTTTAAGAATATTGATAGTTTAATCCAAAAACTTGCTAAACCCCTGGATCAAGTTGATAAGTACATCAATAGTAAGCTTTCTGATAGTACTAAATCGTTGCTAACGGCGAATAAACCAGGAACTAAGCAAGCGGTGATTCTGGAGTTGAATAACCTGCTGATCCAGAAAGACTTCTACAATGAGCAACAGTTTGAGCAAGTAACCTTGACTACCGAGGTTAAAGTTTTAAGTTTAGGTGACTATAAAAGTGATCTGGGTGATCTGGTTCACTTTAACCGTTTGTTAATCGAAGCGAATTATCCCCAAGAGCTTGTGATGAATATGGAATCAATTTTCCCTTAT
>NZ_JAAHHE010000407.1:0-3257 GCF_010692525.1 Moorena sp. SIO3B2 | reverse complement strand
GGTAATAGGTAGTAGGTAATGGGTAATAGGTATTAGGTATTAGGTATTAGGTATTAGGTAGTAGGTAGTAGGTAGTAGGTAATGGGTAGTAGGTAGTAGGTAATAGGTAATGGGTAATAGGTAATAGGTAGTAGGTAGTAGGTAATAGGTAGTAGGTATTAGGTATTAGGTGATTGGGAGGGTAGTGCTATGTTAAGTTGATCTTGATGGCTAATTTTTACGATTACCCATTACCCATTACCCATTACCCATTCCCCATTACCCATCACCCATTCCCCAGGGTGCATCTCATTTTTGCCGTTTGACCAGATGGTGCGTTACGGGACGGATTGTCCTAACACTGGCTACCAATACAATAATGGCTCCCCCGTCCCTAACGCACCCTACGAACATTTACAAAAGTGAGATGCACCCCATTACCCATTCCCCATTACCTATTACCTATTCCCCATCACCCATCACCCATTACCTATTACCTACTACCTATTACCTATTACCTACTACCTACTACCTATTACCTATTACCTATTACCCATTCCCCTGATGTTAAAAATTGGTTACACCATTAAAATTGGTAGCGTTGTCTGTAACGCAGGGCAACAAACGCAGCTCATTGAGTTGCGATCGCATAGTGAGTTAACTATTCCGGTGAATACCTGCTGTCTTGTTCTAGGGTTGCCACAGGGTTTAACTATCAGTCCAGAAGAGCTGGTATCGGTGGAATTGGGCGATGAGAATAAGCAAACGTTAGTCTTTACCGGTAAGGTTAGTAGGGTAGACTGGAGCATTGACCGTGTCAGGATTGAGGCGGCCAGCACTTTTGGGAGTTTAACCGCAGCTCGGTTAAATCGGGTTTACGAAAAACCGAATGCTGGGGATATTGTCAAAGATATTCTCAAGTGGGGCAAGGTGAAGGTGGGGCAAGTGCAGAATGGTCTGAAATTTTCGGTCTATGGGGTGGGAGATTTGATGTCAGCTTATGACCATCTCGAAACTTTAGCACAACAATGTGGCTTTGATTTCTATGCCAACACCCAAGACAAAGCTGTATTTGCTAAATATAAACCTGCCAGTAGCCATCAATTCAAGTATGGGGAAGACATTCTGGCCTTGGAATTGGAGCAACCCCATCCTGGGGTTGAGAAGGTGGAAATTTATGGAGAAAGTCCCAGCAGTCAAGGACAAGGAGAACAGGCGTACTCTTGGCTAACCAAAAAGGAGGTTAAGGGTACTGCTGGTTCCGGTTCTGGTATCACTACTCTACGACTGACTGACCCCACAGCTCGTACCCAGGCAGTTGCTCAGAAAATGGCTGAGGCGGTTTTGGCTAAGCAGCGCCAGAAGCAACGGGGTGAAATTAAGGTGCTAGGTAATGCTAATGTCAAGCTAGGAGATGAGATCAAGGTGTCAAAAATGCCGATGGCTACCCTGAATGGTAGCTTCAAAGTGACGGGAGTAAGCCACCGTCTCAATCGCCGTAGTGGTTTTTGTACTGTAATTGATTGGGAGGAAGTGTGACAGACTCGATTGTTGGAGTAATGCAGAAGGTTGCTCAGCAGGAAGCACGTAAAGTTTACACTACTGAGTTGGGCATTGTGACAGCGGTGTTTCCCCATACCTCTGAGAGTGACAAGGACAACTACCAATGTTCAGTTAAGTTAAAGAACAAAAAACAGCCAGACGGCAAAGACTTTGAACTGCGGAAAGTGCCAGTAGCAACTCCCCATTTAGGACTGGTTAATATTCCCAATGTGGGAGATTTGGTGTTAGTTACCTTTATTGGGGGTAATCTCAATGCTCCTGTGATTATTGGTCGGCTCTACAATGACCAAGACCAACCCCCTGTCAACAAAGAAAAGGAATTCTACCTACAAAATAACCTGAAAGAGGGGGGTAGTTTTAAAATTGATCAGGAGGGGGTAGTTACTGTTACTAGTAAAAATGAGAAGCAGGTGATTACTGTCGATGATCAGAAAATTGATCTCACCAACGAAAAGTGCCATGTCACCCTGGAAGGAGGAGATGCCACCCTGAAAAATGAAAAATGTACTGTGGCTTTATCTGGTGGTAATATCACTATTGATAACGGCACCTGCAAGATTAAAGTTGAAAGTGGCGGCATCACCATTGATGCAGCTAGCTCTAATGTCACCGTCAAAAGTGTAGGTTCGATCAAGATTGGGGATGCAAGCACGGCTTCTGTGCAAGTTGGTGGACGGTTACCGGCTAATGCTGTTGGTGATAATGACGATATTATTCTGGCTACCCACACCCATGTGGGTAATCTCGGCGCTCCCTGTCCGGTGATGGTGCCAACAGAGAAGATTAATTCAATTCAGGCCAAGGCGAGAAATACCAAGGTGGGGTAATGGTTAGAATCAAAGGGGCAAACAGCGATTATAAATTTAAGGATGGCTCAATTCAAGAGGTAAAAGGGGACCATCCTGTTTACCTCAAAATTTTCATCTGTCCTTATGATATGCCTGGCCCCATTGAGGAACCTGATGAAAATGGTTGGTGTGAGGGCACAGATGATCAATGTCCTAATGGAGAAAATAGCTCTGGTCATGCTCTAATTTGTTTACATCAAGAGGATGGTATTTCCCTAGAAACGAATAACAAGGTAACTGCCACAGGAACCTTTGTTGCTGAGAAAGGCATTGTTGCTGAGAAGGGAATCACGATTAAGGATGAGCTGGTGTTGGATGTCTCAGAGGCAAAGGCGGGGCTTGTGATCAAGATGAAAGGAAAGGAAATGTTACGCCTTAATATTTCTGAGCAAGGTGATATCGAATTGTCCCCTCTTAATCCATCAAAAACTATTAAAATCAATGGCAAATTGGAGGTAACTGAAGGCTTGACGGTTGCAGGGAAGGAGTTACCAATTTAGGGAATTTAGAATTTAGAATTTAGAATTTAGAATTTAGAATGGGGAATCGGGAATGGGGAATCGGGAATCGGGAATTGGTAAAGAATATTATTTTATTTTGGTGTAGACAATTAAATTATAAATAGAGGAGATTAATGAAATCACAGGTTCAAGAAGCGGTCAACATTGCTCAGTCGCTTTCATTAGCAGAGCAGCTTGAACTACTCAAAATACTATCCACAATTATTCAAAAGAACCATGCCCTAGAAACTCAATCTATACCAGAAGGTGATAATACTGAGTTTTCAGCAGAAAGTTTTAGCAAGTCTTGGCAGCAAGCTGTGACTGGACAAACCTTACCCATTTCTCAAATCTGGGAGGGAATTGA
>NZ_JAAHHE010000406.1:0-5094 GCF_010692525.1 Moorena sp. SIO3B2 | reverse complement strand
AAAGTCAGTGATTTGGTCAAAGTCCTGGAGACCGTCTTGGAAGATTTCACTGCCGAAGGCGAAGATGTCTGCACCGGAATTGCCAGTTAACAAGTCATTGCCAACCCCTCCGTTCAAGACATCATTAGCGCTACCACCAATCAGAGTATCATTGCCCTCATTACCGAAAACAGTACCGTTAACAGTGCCTGCGATCCCATCATAGGTATCATCACCAGCACTGAGTAGAACATCGCCGTTGATAGTACCTTGGTTAACAATAGTTACGTCACCCTCAGCATCCTGAACATCAATACCCACCTGAGGGCTGCCTGCAACAACACCACCGTTGATAGTGCCCCTATTAATGATTTCGCCGTTGAGTTCGACTCCGTCCTCAATCAGCAGTGCCGCATCAGTTTCTGAGGTCAAGGTGCCTTCATTGACAATATCACCATTGAAGACTGAGAGGTCAGTATTAGTACCCTGTCTGAGGCGAACAGCAGTAGCTCGGTTGTTACCCACCGGCACACCACGTCCGATCACCGTACCCCGATTAATCACACTACCTGTGACATCAGCACCGAGTTGTAGAGAAATGGCATCCCCATCATTTCCTTCACCCACATCGATCAGACCACTACTTTCGTTGACAATCGAGTAGGAAAGCGCACTCTGGTCAGTGTAAACCACACCATCCCGGGGACTGGCAGAGCTGAGAATCTGACCGAAGTTTTGAAGGCTAATATCTTGACCACCGATATTTACGGCACGACTAGCACTAGTGATAGTACCGAAATTTTGCAGCGCGCCAGAAGAGGTACCGCCATTGGCAAAGCTGACGCCGTTGAAAGCACCATCAATCGTACCGTTGTTAACGATGGTACCATTGAGTTCTACTCCCGACTCAATCAGGATACCACTATCAGTTTCTGAGATCAAAGTGCCTTCATTGACAATATCACCATTGAAGACTGAGACATCCGCTCCTCCGATGTCAGTACCCTGTCTGAGGCGAATCGCAGTAGCTTGGTTGTTACCCACCGGCACACCACGTCCGGTCACCGTACCTTGATTAACCACACTGCCTGTGACATTAGCACCGAGTTGTAGAGAAATGGCATCTCCATCATTCCCCTCACCCACATCAATTACAGCATCAGGACCATTGAAAATATCATAGGATGTAGCGGTCTGGTCAGCGTAAACGACACCATCCCGAGGACTGGCAGAGGAGATAATCTGGGCTAAGTTATCAACCTTGATGTTCTGACCACCGATGTTGACGGGACGACTATCACTGGTAATCAAGCCTTGGTTGGTTAATGTGCCAGAAGAAACACCACCATTAACGAAGTTGACACCATTGAAGCTACCATCAATTGTGCCTGTTTCTGCGTTAAAGATGCTGGCATTAGTGCCAGTGATATCAACAGCACTACCATCAACATCCAATGTACCGAATACGGTTAAGGAATCCCCTACTCCGGGTAGTATTACTGGGTCGGTTAGAGTTTCTCCAGTGGGAATAAAAGTGTTTGACATCGAAATTCCTCCGAATGCAAGTGAATTAAGTTGAGACTGGAAGTAAACACTGGTCTACCGGCAATAGACCAGTGTAGTGTGTGTAACCTCAGGCAAACATTGACCCTTAGGCAAAAACCATCGGTTTTAACAGGGCATTAGCGCTGTTGTCTAGTCGCTAAGGTGTCTATATTTCTACAATGGCATTCGGATCAGAGCCTAATGTCTCAGTTTTTGTATCAGTTTTTTAGCTCAGTTATTTTAACTAGGTTTAGTTGTATAATTTTTTTCATACTTAGCCCAGGGTGAGCTTATATTTTTCTCAGACTAATCTCAGGTTGAGCCATCAACCGATGAAATTAATCCTATTCAGAGGCGCTATATAGCATAAGTTGGAATAATAGTTGTCTCAGTTTTTGTCTCAGTTGTCTCAGTTTTGCTTTTTTTCTCAGTTTTGCTTCAGTTTTGCTTCATTTATAAAGTAATTCCTATCACATTTGGCTTAACAAGCGTGTTATTCTCCCATCACCCCATTAACCTACAGTCTTAATTTCAATCATTTAGCCTATCTACTTTAGTGATAGTGCTTAATTTTCGGCTGTTACCCCGGATCGGGTAATCAGTTAACGAAGGTGTGATCTGGTTTATAGGTTTTATAAATCAGATGTAAACATAGGAGGTCTTTTTTTATTCTCCAATAAAACTCCGGATATCTTTCCCCTCTTGCCTTTTACCTCTTACATGCATGCCTTTTCCGGCAATAATTTTGTTTACAACCAAGATATAAACCCGCTGATCGGTTGTTAAACAATTTGTAAGCATATGCGCTACGCGCACGCTACGTGAACAGCCGTCAGCCGTGAGCTTTTAGCTCACGCTACTTGAGGTGCCGTCTGCTTTGTGGCACAGGCTAGAAACCTGTGACGTAGCTCATAAGCTGAATGCTGATAGCTGAATGCTGATAGCTGAATGCTGATAGCTGAATGCTGATAGCTGAATGCTGATAGCTGAATGCTGATAGCTGAATGCTGATAGCTGAATGCTAATAGCTGAATGCTTACGGTTAGTCAGCTAGACACCGCTCCACTCACAGCTAGGGAGAGTTGGTTTGGTGAAGACCAAGCTTTTATTGTGGTGCATTGCAACCACAACGTTTTCTGATGGCTGCTTCTACTTAATCGGTGATCAAGGTCAGCAATTGGAATTCAGTGATGAGGATAGCTCAAAGTTATGTCTATTTTTATGATCGGCACCCAACGCTCAGGCTCTAATTTATTGCGCCTGATGTTGAATCAGATTGGTGATCTCGCTGCTCCCCACTCCCCTCACATATTGCAGCGGATGATGCCATTACTACCTAGCTATGGGGATTTGAGTCAAACGGACACCTTTACCCTCTTAGTCAATGATGTGTGTCGTTTAGTGGAACTCAATCCCGTTCCTTGGGAGGGTGTGAATTTAGATACAAAGGAAGTCATTTCCCTTTGCCGAGAGCGGTCTTTGGTGGCGATATTTGCCTCTGTTTACGATATTATGGCACAAACTTGGGGAGCACAGCAATGGTGTTGCAAAAGTTTAGCCAACGTTTACTACCTGCCAGAGATTACCGCTTACTTGGAAAACGCTAAATTTATCTATTTGTACCGGGATGGTCGAGATGTGGCGGTTTCTTTTAAAAAGGCAGTGGTTGGGGAAAAGCACTTCTACCATATTGCTCAAGAATGGGCAAAAGCCCAGGGTTTAGCACTCCAGATGCGCTCTCGCCTAAGTCCCGAGAGGTTTTTCAGTATCAGTTATGAAACCCTAATCAGCTCTCCTGAGACTACCCTGCAGGATCTGTGTAATTTCCTAGGCGTACACTATACTCCTGAGATGCTGGATTTCCATCAATCCCAGGAAGCCTCGAATGCTGCCACTTCTAGCTCCCTATGGAGTAATGTCACGCAACCTGTAATTAAGCAAAACACTAAGAAGTTTCTCCAGGAAGCTACGGATGAGGAAATCCTGATTTTTGAATTGGTGGCGGGAGATGTACTTGATGCTCTCGGTTACGAACGGGTTGGAATTCTTAAAGGCAAAGAAATCAAATTCAGCAGCAGTGCGATCGCTAAATTTAATGCGATTAACCAAAGCTTGAAAGCAGAAGTACGCCAAACGATGGATCCTGAGGACTTAAAGCGACGGGATCGCCAAGCCACTCTGCTCAAAGAGATTAAAGCACGTCAGACCGTAGTGGCTTAAAGAACTGACTATGTTAAAAAAACTGCATGTAAACTCGGAAAATTCCGAGTCGGTATCCCTTTGGTTTCTGTTTTGGAACTTTTTCAAGATCGGAAGTACAGCGTTTGGCGGTTTCATGGCTCTGATTTCCGTAGTGGAGAATCGGATGGTGCGGCGGCACAAACTCCTCACCCATGAAGATATGCTGGACGGCATTTCCTTAGCCACTGTTTTACCTGGTCCAGTTGCTGCTAATGTAGTAGCCTATGTGGGCTATCGCTTGGGGAGGACTAATGGGGCTGTAGTCAGTGCTATTGGTGTGTTGCTCCCTTCTTTTATCCTGGTAATTGGTCTAACCATTGCTTATCTCCAGGCCGGGGAAATTCCAGCACTTCAAAAAGCGTTTGCAGGATTTATTCCTGCGGTAGCAGCAATTATCTTGAGTGCCGCCAGGCGCATGAGCAAAAAAGCGATCAAAGGCTGGCGGGAACTACTGATTGCTTTAATAGCGGCAGTCCTACTCAAGGTAGTAGGAGGATTCTACATTACTGTGCTAGTGGTGGTGGGTTCTGGATTGGTAGGATGGCTTTGCTTAGGTGACACTAAGCAGTCGGGACAGGAGAGTTCTCAAGCTCAACCGATTCAGGAGTCAATTGAGGGGATTTCCTGGCTGAAGCTCTCAGTCACCTTCGTGATCCTCCTGAGTTTTCTGTTGCTTTCTCTGATTCCCCTACCATTTTTGGGGGAAACCAGCCTCGGGAAACTATTCGTGACATTTTCCGGAATGAGCCTGATGCTATTTGGTGGAGGCTACGTGTTCATTCCCCTGATTCAAGAAGTGGTAGTGAATACTTACGGTTGGGTGACTCAGACAGAATTTGCTAATGCGATCGCAATCGGGCAAATTACTCCTGGACCAATTCTGATCAGCGCTGCCTTCATCGGTTATGTGGTGAAAGGGATTTCGGGAGCAATAGTAGCAACAGTAGGGATTTTCTTACCACCAGGACTGCTGATGGTAACCTGTTCCCACTTATTGAAACATATCAAAGAATCTACAGTCATTCAGGCGGCGCTCACAGGAATTCGTCCTGCCGTGATTGGCATGATCATTACCGCTGCTATTGTAGTAGCTGGGAGTGCTGAATTTCATGTTGGCAGCCTGGTGATCTTTGCCGCAGCCTTAGTTGCCATGTGGCGGTTCCGCGTGAAGGTGCTGTTCATTATCCCGATTGCTGGAATTTTCGGCTTAGTACTTTACTCAATCTAGAATGGGTTGCTATAGCAAAGGGAACAGCGGATCACCGGAACAGGGAACAGCGGATCACCTCCCTTAAAAATCTTTAAGACCCTGTAGGGTGGGCAAGAGGT
>NZ_JAAHHE010000405.1:3826-5160 GCF_010692525.1 Moorena sp. SIO3B2 | reverse complement strand
TCTCATGCTTATAGGTCAATAACTTTGCAATCTTGTCAATTCTGTCTTTAGGAATCTCAACGGAGTGCTTGAGTTGATCCAATTTATAGGTAGACAATTTGTTCAAAGCTTCAGCCCATACCAAGGGATCATGGTGATCCAGTGCTGCCACAATCCCCTTGAGCTGCCAGGATTCTAGCTCAGGCTTCTTTTCTTCAGCGTGACTCCCGTTGACAATCAAAAGTACCGCTACTAGCAGTGCTAACAGAAAACAGAGGGACTGGGTAACACTGGTCTTAAAGGTAGGGAAAAGCTTTGGGCAGTCGGCATGGCCTCTATGGGGCATGGTGGTAGTTTCCCAAGGAGTTAGTCAGCTAATAGGGATCCCCCCTAACCTTAATCAGGGGGGAAAAGAGCACAGAATAGGGAACAGCGGATCTGGTAAACAATCCTGTGTACCCCATAGTTATGAAAAACGCTGTAACTATAATTATGCTGATGTTGGTGCTAGACCCTAAGCCCAGCAAACCTTTGACAGTTAGATGCTTCCCAATGATTAATCGATTTTTATTATAGCAATCCTGGATAATATTATATACCACAGGGAATCGGGAATCGGGAATCGGGAGTCGGGAATCGGGAATCGGGAGTGTGGGAAGCATGGAGTTTATGGGAGGTGTGGGAAGTGTCCCCCCCTTGTTAAGGGGGGTTAGGGGGGATCCCCACCTGTTTGACCTGGTGGCTGGAATTAGGTTCTTGGTGGAACAGGCATCTTGCCTGTGATCAATTGGTAGAACAGCGTCGAAGCCTATTCTACAAAACTATTCCCGATTCCCGATTCCCGATTCCCTGCCTCACAGGCAAGATGCCTGTTCTACAGAATTACTCCGTGATCAAGAAAAAGTAGAAACTTGGCACCAGGCATCAGCAGTTTCAGCACCTGCACATAGCTCTTCGCATCAGCAGGGCTGTCGAACCGAGCGAAAACCACTGGTGGCATCGGTGGCAATAAGCGCACCATTACCCATGGGTATAAGCGTCGATGGGACATATTATTAAGTTATCTCCTGTAAGGGGAACCCAGAGCCAGCCTGCAGCCTGCGAAAACTCTTAGGCTGGCTCTTCCCGTGGATTTTCTTGTCCACACTTTAAGTGTAGCACAAAAATTTGCATATTATAGCATATTTTGAAAAATTTTGTAACAAATTATTTTTGAGGGAGCAGGGAGTAGGGAGCAGGGAGCAGGAAGTGTGGGGAGTGTGGGGAGTGTGGAAAGTGTGGTGAGTGTCCCCCCCTTGTTAAGGGGGGTTAGGGGGGATCTCCAGTTGGGGTTTAGCTGGGAAATTAGCGATCGC
>NZ_JAAHHE010000405.1:0-3057 GCF_010692525.1 Moorena sp. SIO3B2 | reverse complement strand
TCAACACTAAAGAAATTTCTGGAATACTTTGGAGTGAATAACTCAGAGGTGAAGGCGGATGTGGTAATTGGGGATAATCAACAAGGCATAAAAACTGTTGCAGGTAATCCCAATGCTATTGGATACGTCTCCATTGGTGCTGCGGAATATAGTATGCAGGAGGGTATATCCATCAAGCTTCTGGCACTGGATGGGGTTGAAGCAACCAGTGAAGCAGTCGCTAATGGCAGTTTTCCCTTGCTTCGGCAATTAACTCTGGTGACAAAAGGAAACCCCACTGGACTAGCAAAGCAGTTCATCACATTTGTTCAGGGTGAAGAAAATTATGATATCGTTCGGCTACAAAAATTTGTGCCCCCGAAAAATTGATCGGTTTTTAGGGTGGACTGTACGAGGAATTGCCTCTGTGGTAGGTATACTCGTTGTGATTATTACAGGGTTCTTGATCATTGAATCCTTACCGATTCTTGATGAAATCGGGATATTAGCCTTTTTGACCGATGCTAGCTGGAGTCCCGCTCAAGGATTCTATAACCTCACCCCAATGTTGGTGGGTACCCTATTGGTGGTAACAGGAGCAGTAGTGCTAGCGGCTCCCGTTGGGATTTTGTCGGCTTTGTTCTGCCACTATTACGCTCCTCCTTTCCTCGCTAGTTTCTACCGCCGCTTACTGGAGTTAATGGCGGGATTTCCGGGAGTAATTTATGGACTTTGGGGGCTTGTTGTGTTAGTGCCACTGATTAATCGCCTCCATCCACCAGGAACCAGTTTACTAGCAGGAATACTAATGTTAGCTCTACTGATTATTCCTACCATTGCCCTAACCGTGGACGCGACCTTAGCAGAGATGAACCAAGTTTATTGGCAGGGAGCCGCTTCCCTAGGATTGTCCCGTTGGGGGACGATTTTGGGCATCATGCTACCCGCTGCGCGACTGGGGGTATTTACTGGCATTATCCTAGGCATTGGACGAGCCCTTGGGGAAACGATGCTGGTGTTAATGGTCTGTGGTAATGTCCCTCAGATTCCAGATACACTGTTCGCTCCGATTCGCACCTTACCCGCTAACATTGCTTTGGAAATGGCTTTTGCCCTGGGCAATCATCGTTCATCCCTGTTTGTAACTGGATTGTTGTTGCTGGCAGTTAGTCTGTTTCTGGCGCTCTTGGCAGAAGCGATCGCAGAAGAAAAACACATTTACTAGTATAATTGCCCCTGAGTTGGGTAACCATCCACTACAGAGTTATTGCAGTGTCAGCTTCCATGGCTCTCTTTTCTTCTCACTCTCATGCAACACATCCTTCTAAAGGCTCTAAAAAACGGAAATTTTTGAGTGACTCTCGCAATCATCGGCATCGGAGCAAGATTGCTTATCGAGACCGAGTGTTGAGCATCATTGTCTGGTTCGTTGCTTTGTCCGTCGCCGCTAGTTTAGCGATAATTCTGGGGCATTTGGTTTGGTATGGATCTAGCCATTTATCTTGGGAATTCCTGACCACAGACCCTGAAAATGCTGGTCGCGAAGGAGGTATTGCCTCCATATTGGTTTCAACGGCATTGATTTTAGGGGTTTGCCTGGCAGTAGCCCTGCCCCTGGGGTTGGGAACTGCCATCCTGTTAGCTGAATTTACCGCCACCAATAACTTATTTAGTCGGTTGGTGCGACGCAGTTTGGATATGTTGGCAGGAGTTCCTTCGATTGTCTTTGGTTTGTTTGGCAATGCCTTCTTCTGTGTTACCCTTGGTCTTGGCTTCTCTATCCTGTCTGGAGGATTGACCTTAGCCTGTATGGTGCTGCCGATCTTGATTCGTTCTATTGAAGAAGGGCTGCGGGCTGTTCCTGAAGAATACCGTTTGGGGGCTGCATCCTTGGGAATCTCACGCACTAGCACCCTCACAAATCTGTTGTTACCTGCTGCTGTTCCCAGTTTAGTAGCAGGCTTAATTTTGGGAATTGGGAGGGTAATCGCTGAAACAGCGGCGTTGATTTACACCAGTGGCTATGTCGATCGCACACCTACCTCTTTATTTGATTCTGGAAGGGCTTTGTCGTTGCATATTTATGAGCTATCCATGAATGTCCCTGGCGGGGATGATAATGCCTATGCCTCGGCTGTGATATTAGTTATAGTTATCCTGTTGATCAATACCACAGCGATTTACCTAGGGAAGCAATGGCATGATCGCAGTCTTCAGGAGTAAAAATGTATCGTAACTAACATTAATGAGTCAGTTTTCATCCCAGGCAAAACCAGTCATCTCTCCTCCTATGGACAACTGGGGCTTTCCTACCCTATGCACGGATCGGCTCAATTTATTCTATGGCTCTAAACAGGCCCTAGACGATATCACTTTGTCAATTCCCCAGGGTTCTATCACTGCCTTGATTGGCCCATCTGGTTGTGGCAAGACCAGCTTTTTGTATTGTCTTAATCGCTTAACCGATCTCATCCCCAAGTGCCTAGTTTATGGTAATGTTTGGTTGGGTGATTCAAATATTCTTCACCCTAAAACTGATACTATCGCTCTCCGCCGTCGGATTGGTATGGTTTTGCAGAAACCAAATCCTTTCCCATTCTCAATCTGGAAAAATATTGCTTTTCCGTTGAAAGAGCATGGTATTATAGAGCGTCGGAAAATTAATGGAATTGTTGAGAGGGTGCTCACAAATGTTAAGCTCTGGGACGAAGTCAAGGATAGGCTTACAGCCTCGGCATTGCGCCTCTCTGGAGGCCAAAAACAACGTCTTTGCATTGCCCGTACCCTCGCCTTGGCTCCAGAAATTATTTTGATGGATGAGCCTTGTAGTGCCCTAGACCCCATTTCTAGTGGGGTTGTCGAAGACTTGATTGCTAGTTTGCGGGGGAAATACACTGTGGTGATTGTCACCCACAACCTGGCTCAAGCTCGACGGATTGCAGACTATGTGGGGTTATTTTGGGTTCAGTCTGGCTGTGGACGCTTAATTGAATTTGGCCCAGCTCAGCAAATCTTCCAGAATCCCCAACATCCCATTACAGCAGAATACATCAATGGTCAGCGTGGATAAGGGAATCC
>NZ_JAAHHE010000404.1:0-5175 GCF_010692525.1 Moorena sp. SIO3B2 | reverse complement strand
GCGTGACTCGCATAGCGGCTCAATGCGCGCGCATCGCATTTTCCGATTCCCGATTCCCGATTCCCGATTCCCGATTCCCTACTCCCTTCAACCAACTAACCTTTAACCCGATTAAACCTTAAGATGGTCACTTGGGATACCTATCTAGCATCAATCCATAAAGAGTACGCCCAATGGTGGCGAGTTTATACCCTGACCGATGTCGAAGACCGTAAGCCCAAGCAGCAGCAACCAACTCCTGGGGGGTTTAACTTTAGCCTGATGGTGCAAACCATCAAGTCGGAGCAGCCACAAAGAGACCAGAATCAGGAAGAAACTGAACGCTTGCCCGTCCTAGAAGGATTGCTCCAGTATGCTGCTGACCATGTCTTACTGGTGGGACGTCCGGGTTCTGGTAAATCCACCGCCTTAGTGAGATTGTTGGGGGATGAAGGGATACAAGGGAAAATTCCGGTGCTGGTGGAACTGCGATATTACCAGACATCGGTGCTGGAGTTAGTGCGAAATTTTCTGAAACGTCATGATGTACTGCTGGACTCCACGGAAATTGAAAGACTATTGTTTGATGGACAATTCTGGTTACTGATCGATGGCGTGAACGAGCTACCGTCAGAACAAGCACGCCTAGATTTGACTCAGTTTCGGCAGAATTACCAGAAGCGTACTCCCATGATTTTCACCACTAGGGATTTAGGAGTGGGTGGTGACTTGGGGATTGAAAAGAAGTTGGAAATGCAACCCTTGAGTGCAGCCCAAATGTCGGAGTTTGTCCGAAAGTATTTGCCTGAAAAGGGAGAGCAGATGCTTCAGCACTTGGGCGATCGCTTACGGGAGCTTGGGCAAACTCCTCTACTATTGATGATGTTATGTTCCCTGTTTCAAAATAAGGGAGAGATACCGTCCAATCTGGGGTTAGTGTTTCGCGAATTTACCCAGTTCTATTCTGAGAAAATCAAGCAAGATGTTAAGGTTTCCGAGGAATCAAGAGAATTTTGGCCTGACCTGCTGCAACAGTTAGGGTTTGTGATGACAACAGGGAATAACCTCAAGCAGCTCATCATTGCTATTCCCAAGACCAAAGCCCAGGAAATTATAGCTGACTATCTACGTCATAAGAATTTTCTTGATCCTGATGTTCGCGCTAGGACTTGGCTAAAAGACTTACTCAACCATCACTTGATTCAACAATCAGGAGACTTGATTGAGTTTCGACACCAACTAATCCAAGAATACTATACAGCGGAATATTTATTGAAGCAATTACCAAGTCTTAGTGATCAGGAGTTGCAACAGAACTATATCAATTATTTGAAATGGACAGAACCCCTGGTGCTGATGCTGCAATTGGTAGATAATGAAGCCCAAGCGGAGCGGGTGGTAAGGTTAGGATTAGCAGTGGATTGGCAACTGGGATCCAGGTTAGCAGGAGCAGTAAAACCAGAGTTTCAGGAGCACACTGTTGCTTTGGTGGCTGGGTTAGAAGTTCCAAAGTTACTTAAGGTTGAGCTGTTGGGAATAACTGAATCAGAAAAAGCCATAGCTGAGCTAATTAAATGCTTGGATGATGACGAATCATCTGTGGGTATTATGGCGGTATATGCTCTGGAAAAAATTGGAATAAAAGCCACAATTAACCGTTTAAGTAAATTCTTGGATGATGATGATTCAGATGTGCGAATAAGTGCGGCAGATGCTCTGGGTAAAATTGGGACAGAAGCCACTATATACCCCTTAATTAAATTGCTGAATGATGACGACGATGATGTGTTTAGAAGTGCTGTATATGCTCTGAAAAAAATCGGAACAAAAGCCACGATTGATCGGTTAATTGAATACCTGAATAATGATTCACGTGTGCGTAAAAATGCGGTATATGCTCTGGGTGAAATTGGGACAGAAGCCACGATTAAACCATTAATAAAATGCCTTAATGATAACGACTTATCTGTGCGTAGAAGTGCAGCAGATGCCCTGAATAAAATTAGGACAGAAGCCACGATTAAACCATTAATAAAATGCCTTGATGATAACGACTCATCTGTGCGTAGAAGTGCGACAGATGCTTTGGGTAAAATTAGGACAGAAGCGGCGATTGAACCGTTAATTAAAAAATGCCTGAATGATCACAACGATTCTGTGCGTAGAAGTGCAGTAGATGCTCTGGTTAAAATAGGTAAAGAAGCAGTGATTGAGCCGTTAAATAAATGCCTAGATAATAATAACTATTTGGTGCATTCAAGTGCGGCATTAGCTATGGTAAAAATGCGGATAGAAGTAGCGATTGAGCCGTTAGTTGAATATTTGGATTATCCAGAATCATCTGTGCGGAGGATGGCGGCATATGCTCTGGGTGGAATGGGTAAAGAAGTAGCAATTGAGCCTTTAATTAAATGCCTTGATGATGAAGACTGTCTTGTCCGGAGAATAGCAGCATCTGCTCTGGCTCAAATGGGGACAGAAGCCACGATAGACCCGTTAATTAAATGCCTTGATGATGACGACTATTTGGTACTTATAGTTGCGGCATTTGCTTTGGTAAAAATGGGTAAAAATTTAGGAATTAATAAGTTGGTTAAATGCCTAAACAACCAAAATATTGTTGTGCGTATAATTGCAGCAAACATTCTGGGATATATTGGTGAAAAAAGGTTAATTTATCCATTAATTAAATGCCTTGATGATGACCACAAAGCTGTGCGTTATACTGCGGCATTTGCTTTATATAAAATAGGTGCACAAGTACCGATAGACCCATTAATTAAATGTCTTGATGATGAATGGTCATCTGTACGGAAAATTGCGGCAAGAGCTCTGAGTAAAATTGGTCGAGAAACCACTATTACTAAACTGATTAATCTCCTTAACAAGGAAGAATTGGCAGCAACTAATAATGTAATAAATTTTTATGAGACTATGAATGTCCTTAACGCCATTCAAGAGCGCTGCCAAGTCTACAACCCAATCTATTGTCCCAAACCCACTCCCAAACCCGATCCTCCCAAACTGATTGCCACTCAAACCATATACATCCTCCACCTCTCGGACCTCCACATCACCACCCTTGAGCAAGCTACCCTTTGGTCAAACCAACTCGCCCAAGACCTTACCCAAGACCTTCAAATCCCTCACCTTGATGCTCTGATCCTCTCCGGTGATATCGCGAATTATTCCACTCCAGAAGAATACCAGGCTGCACAACAATTTCTCGACAACCTCCGCCAAGAGTTTCCCCTAGACCCGAAGCAAATTGTTCTAGTTCCCGGTAACCATGACCTAAACTGGGAACTAGCAAAGCGGGCTTATCAGTTTTTGTATCACGAACACTACGAGGGTGAACTAAAAGAGGGTCACTACATAAAACGTGAAGAGCTGATTGGAGTCCGAGATGAAGCCAAATACCAACAACGCTTTTCCCTCTTCAGTCAATTCTATCAAGCTATCAAAGGTCAACCCTATCCCCTCGACTATGACCAGCAAGGGATTATCGACTATTTCCCAGAGCAAAACTTGCTAATCCTAGGACTAAACTCGGCTTGGCAACTGGATCACCACTTCAAAACCCGTGCTAGCATCCACCCAGGTGCTCTGAGCAAGGCCCTGACCAAAATTCGCCGTAACCAAGACTACGACAACTGCCTGAAACTAGCGGTTTGGCACCATCCCCTGAATAGTGACGGAAGCGATAGGATTACCGACCAAGGATTTATGCAACAACTCGCTGTTGCTGGATTCCGCTTGTTCCTCCACGGACACATCCACAAAGCGGAAACTAGCCTTTTCCGTTACGACCTCAGCCCAGGTGGGCGCAAACTCGATGGAATTTGTGCTGGCACCTTTGGCGCACCAACCTTTGAACTACGATCCGGTTATCCCTGGCAATATAATCTACTTAAAATTAAGGATAATCAGCTCACTGTCCGCACTCGCCGTCGGGAAAAAGAAAATGGTGCTTGGAAACCTGATTCACGGTGGACTCAGGGTCCAGGACTTGGTGCTTTGGATTATTATTCCATTGACTTATAGGGAGTCGTGAGTAGGCAGTGATGTGGAATGGGCATCTTGGTGGAACGGGCATCTTGGTGGAACGGGCATCTTGGTGGAACGGGCATCTTGCCCGTGTCCTGGTATCACAAATGCGTTCGCGTAGCGTGGCCTACGGCCAATCGCATTTCGATACTGTTCAATTCTCCTGACTAACCTGATGTTGTGCCAATAGCTGCTCAAATTCCTCAAGAGAGTTACTCTCAAGAGATTGATCAATCAACTGTTCCAACACAGAGATATCGTCTATGGCATTAATCGCTGCCACCAATTCCGGTGATACCGATTCAAAGCGCTTTTGTAAAATTTTAACTACTGTCCCTTGAAAGCTTTTCCGAGATTGTTGAAGTCCTTGTTCCAGACCCCTTTTCATTGCCCTTTCTGACCCTCGACTAATTAAAGGCATCTGTCTTTCCTCCTGATAACGTTCGAGTTCTTGATTCAGCTCCTGTTCTAACTGTTCCGGTAAAGCCATCATCTGGTCAATACATTGGAATAGCTTCACTATATCGTTTTTACTATAACCTTGTTCAAAAAGTATCCGAATCAGGTACCACTTCCATCGCTTGCGCTCCATCGGTTGTTTATGGGTGGCTTTGGTTTTTAAATGAGCCATCACCACTACTGCAAAGGGATTGGTACTCGATTCCAACACCTGCCACCTTGACTCATAGTTGAGTAATTTAACTATGGGAAATTCTAGACTCAGCCGACAACCTCCCAAGCCATATTCATAGGACGATGGAGACCAAGAAGCATTCTCATCCCCCAATACCGCTAAGCTAATCACAGGTTTTTCGTAGAGGTCAAATGCCCTGTAATGATATTGGTACATTCGCTTGGCAAAGGTTGATTCTTTTTGGCTTTGTACCTCTACATGAATCAACACCCAAGTTTCATTTCCACCACAGAGCCACACCTGGAATAATTTATCAGCGATCCGTTTTCCTGACTCGGCAGCACCAACTATCTGCTGTAGCTCTGTATCAAGGGATTGGGGTGTCTGCTTCCAATCAATCAGAGTGTGAACTTCGGGAAAACAAAACTGTAAAAATGACTCAAAATAGGCTTGTAATGCTTCTTTACAAGGATTGTCATAGTCAGCTATTGGTTCGTTCATTTCTATCTTTTAAT
>NZ_JAAHHE010000403.1:2944-5197 GCF_010692525.1 Moorena sp. SIO3B2 | reverse complement strand
TCATTCAATCGCATCGCAGCGAATTTCAACCATAAATCCATCGGGGTCATAAAAATAGATACCTCTGCCAGTAGGACGAGTTACTGGACCATGATCGATGGGAATTTGATTTTGTTTTAGGACTTCTACGGCTTGGTCAAATAACTGAGGATCGATATCAAAGGCGAGATGATTGACCCGAGTAAAGCCACGATGGGGGTCTGGATCCGGTGGTGATAGCTCTGGCTCGGAAAACAAATCCACCACAATGCCATCTGGGGTGACGAAGTTAGTGACTTTTCCGGCTTCGACTAGCGATCGCAATGTACTGGGCACTTCTTCTCCAGTTAGTTCATGTAAACCTAGTAATGTACCATAAAAGTGGCGCGATGCTTGGATATCCTTCACATTCAGAGCAATATGATGGACTCGACGGAGACTACCTGGACTTAGGGTAGGTTTGATCAATTCAGGGCTAGAAACCATTTTTTTTAATAATTGTTAGTTGTGAATGGAAGTGCTAATAGTTAATTATTAATGGTTATACCGTTTTTAATTTGCTATTTAAATTTCCCCTTTTCCTGGTAACATGACCACTTTTTCTCAAATCTTAGCCCAAGAACTGTCATTAAGTGCGACTCAAATCGAGAATGCCCTGTCTTTATTTGCTGAAGGGGCAACTATTCCGTTTATAGCTCGCTACCGTAAAGAGGTGACTGGTTCTCTCGATGAAGTTCAGCTACGCACCATAGCTGAGCGCCATACTTATCTAACGGAACTGGAGCAACGGAAGTCAGTAATTCTGAATGCGATCGCATCTGCGGGTAAGCTCACCGATGAACTAAAGGCTAAGATCGAAGCTTGCCAGCAAAAGACTGAATTAGAAGACCTTTACCTGCCCTATAAACCCAAACGACGCACTCGGGCAACCATGGCCAGGGAGAAAGGACTTGAACCCTTAGCGGACTGGATTGAGTCGATGAACACTCCGGAGGTTAAATCAGTATCCTTATCTGAAGAAGCGGCTAAATACATTTCCCCAGACCATAAGCTCAATACGGTAGAGGACGTTCTTCAAGGTGCCTCGGATATTTTAGCGGAAGCTGTAGCTGAAAAAGCCGACTTACGAGCGTATTTGCGGGATTATTTCATGAAATCGGGAGTATTCATCTCTCGGATTAAAAAGGATTATCCCGAAGGTACCACTAAGTTTGAAATGTACCGGGAGTTCCAAATCCCAGTGAAATCTGTAGCGCCACACAATATGTTAGCCCTGCTCAGGGGTGAAGCGGAGGGAGTACTAAAGCTGGAACTCTCCTTTGATGAAGACTATGTTATGTCCTACCTAGAGTCTGAGGAAATCTACACCAAAGCTACCCTACTGCGAGAGTTTTACCAGACCATGCTCAAAGATGGGTTTAATCGGCTGATGAAAACCTCCCTAACTACGGAAGTACGTAGCGATCGCAAAGCCTATGCTGATGCAGAGTCCATAAAAACCTTTGAAGCCAATCTCCGAGAACTGTTGTTATCTCCTCCAGCAGGAATGAAGCCAACCTTAGCCATAGATCCAGGCTTCCGCACCGGTTGTAAAGTGGCTATCCTGGATGAGACAGCTAAATACATCACATACCAACCAGTGTTTCCCCATCAAGGCAGCCAAAAGCGGGAACAAGCTGCTAAAACAATTAAGCATTTAATTGAAACCTACCAGATCGAGCTAATTGCCATTGGTAACGGTACAGCCTCTCGTGAGACAGACGAGTTTATCTCGGAAGTACTCAAAACCATGGAGCGCAAACCGATAAAAGTAATGGTGAATGAATCTGGGGCATCGATTTATTCCGCCAGTGACTTAGCACGAGAGGAGTTTCCGGATTTAGATGTCACAGTCAGGGGAGCGATTAGTATTGGCAGACGGTTACAAGACCCCTTAGCTGAGTTGGTCAAGATTGACCCTAAATCCATTGGTGTGGGACAGTACCAACACGATGTTGATCAAAAATTGCTCAAGAAGAAACTTGATGACACCGTGGAAAGTTGTGTAAACTATGTAGGAGTAGATTTAAATACTGCATCCGCTCAACTGCTAACCTTTGTATCTGGGATTAGCCCGACCATTGCTAATAATATTGTGACCTATCGCAATCAGCAAGGTGCATTCAAGAACCGTCGGGAAATCCTTAAGGTACCGAAGCTAGGGCCAAAAGCCTTCGAGCAGTCAGCAGGATTCCTAAGGATTCGCAACGGGGATAATCCGTTGGATAACACAGC
>NZ_JAAHHE010000403.1:0-2084 GCF_010692525.1 Moorena sp. SIO3B2 | reverse complement strand
AATGCTGAACAGCGCGAGCAGTATCTACAACTGCTGCAAACTAAGGAATGTCGAAGCTGTGACCTGGTAAATTCTGACCTAGCCAGAGCTGATTTGAGGGAAGCAGACCTGAGATATGCTAACCTCCAGGGAGCCAATCTCAGTGGCGCTAACCTTTCTGATGCCATGCTCGAAAGTGCAGCAATGAGAGTTATTGATGGCACAGGGGCAACCTTCCGCAATGCCAACTTAGATTCAGCCTACGCCACAGGGGCCAACATGAGTCGCGCCGACTTCAGTGGTGCTAGCGTAGTGTGGGCAAATTTCATCAGTGCTGACCTGAGTGGTAGTTCCTTTAGGGGTGCTGACCTCAGTAACACCACCTTTTTCAAGGCCAACCTCAATGGTGCTGATTTGAGTGGGGCTAACCTCAGTAACGCTAATTTCATTAACGCTGATTTAACTAACGCTAACCTTGATAATGCTAACCTTACTGGTGCGCAACTTCCTAGGTAAATTAGGGATTCCCAAAGTGAATTAGCATTCAGCTAAAGGCCTTTGGCCACGCTACGCGAACAGCTATCAGCTATTAGCTTAAAGCTAATGGGCTACAGATGCTGCTACTTTAGCTTCTTATGGGTTATGGGCATGGTGCGCGAACAGCTTTTGAATAAAAGAGGTAAGGATTCTTTGATTGAAAAGCTGATAGCTGACGGCTGTTCGCGTAGCGTGCGCGTAGCGCATTAGCTGAATGCTTAACTATGGATTTTTATTGATACAGCCTGGTTTCTTAACATACTGACAAACGCGCTGGTTAAGAATAGCTCTCGTTCCCACTGGTCCGACTTTAAATATGACCTTATCCTCGACTTGGCCTCCTGGTATGATCCTGACACCACAGATAGGACAGACTTGTGCGTTTTGTTCAGACATAACTGTTAGTGGTAAATGAACCTGATGAATTGTTTCTTACCTATATATAGCGCTGGATGCAGGCAATAGGGAATAGCTCGGTTAAGCTGTTGTGCATTTAAACTGCGTGAAATCAAATAAAACAGATAGATCCCAGTCGCCTTTTACCTTTTGCCTTTTACCTTTTGCCTTTTGCCTTTTGCCTTTTGCCTTGCTAAAACGCATTTTAAATGCGTTTTAGCTTACCTATCCCCTGCGCTATCGCTTTTTTCCTATCAAACCACTACAAAGTTTACCAATTTACCGGGTACGACAATTACCTTCTTAATCTCCTTACCCTCTAGATATCGCTGTGCTACCTCAGATTCCCGAGCATAGGTTTCTAACGCTGCCTTATCGGAGTTAGCGGGAACTTGAATAGTGCCGCGAGTTTTGCCTTTGATTTGAATAACCAAGGTAATTTCATCGGCTACTAAAGCATCAGGATCGTACTCAAGCCACGGTTGATTGTGTATGGATGAGCTATGACCCAGACTATGCCAAAGTTCTTCAGCAATATGGGGAGCAAAGGGAGCAAGTAATGTAATCAAGGTTTCAATCCCTTCTTTATAGACCGGGGAGTCTTTACACTTAGCATCAGTAATGCCATTACTTAGCTTCATCAATTCAGAAACCGCTGTATTAAATTGATACTCCCCTTCTAAATCCTCAGTTACCTCTTTAATCGCAGTATGAATTACTCGTCGTAAGTCTTTTTCCGGTTTAGTTAAATCACCATTAGACGGGCTAGGTTTAGTGCTACCATTAGCGGCGAAATCCGATACTAAACGCCAGACACGATTAAGGAAACGGAATTGCCCTTCTACATCAGCATCATCCCATTCCAAATCTTTTTCTGGTGGTGCTTTAAACAAGATAAACATCCTAGCGGTATCAGTACCGTATTTAGCTACTACATCTTCTGGTGCGACACCGTTGTATTTAGACTTGGACATTTTTTCATAGAATACCGCCAACGGTTCCCCAGTCTCTGGATCTTTAGGGTCATTGGGATCGATATCTACAACAGCGAAATATTTACCGGTTTTGGTATTTTTGTAAGCCGTATTCTGCACCATCCCCTGAGTTAGAAGACGTTGGAACGGTTCATCAATGGTCAGTAAACCGCGATCGCGTAATACCTTAGTAAAGAA
>NZ_JAAHHE010000402.1:0-5203 GCF_010692525.1 Moorena sp. SIO3B2 | reverse complement strand
TGATGGGGGGTTAATTGATTGGGGAGAAGCGGAAGCTATACCCTACGGAGCTGGTAAATCACCCCTGATAGCAGCAGGATTCCATGCCCTTTATAGTCTCGACGGAATAGAAAGTCTTCTGGTCTCCAATCACAAACTAGGTATAATCGTGATTCAATCCTATACTCGCTACTTAGATGGTAGCGGTCGTCCTAAGCACTTTGGTCGTGAATTTTTCCACCGTAAGTAGTCTACCGTAAGTAGTCTTTAGATTTAAAAAATGTAATAGTCTTCTGGTGTCAACGCCACAAACAATAGACAAAAACAATCTTAGGAGATGTGAATAGGATGAAATCCCAGGAAGTTTACGGTGAAACTCAGAATTCTCAACCTGATAGCAATGCTCAAATTGACTTAAGTACCATACTCGGTACATGGATCAATTCTAATCAACAAACCGAGTGGATTAAAAAATTTACTATAACTCAGCAGGGCGAGCAGGTGTTTATCGATGCTTATGGTGGTAATTCCCCAGAATATTGGGGCAAAGTTGAGGTAACAACCTATGTAGACAATCTCGGTCAAACAGGCTTCAGTGCCCAATATAATCTTGATGGAGTGGAAGCATTATTAGCATCTAATACTAATAAAGGTTTGTGCATTATTGCTACTTTTCTCAAGTTTAAGAATGGCGAACGCCCTAATTTTCTCAGTCGCGAGTTTTACTTTAGTATAAAAAGCTTAGATGAATAGGTAAATTTTATAATGGGAGTATACTCCCTAATTTAAAATGGAAGAATTAAGCAAAATCAAGCTAAAAATTCCTATTGTTTTAGGGAGTTGCCGCATTGGTCGGGAAAGTCTCAAAGTAGCGAAATTTATTTTAACAGAGCTTGTTAAGCAAGACCGAATAGACACTGAACTGATTGACCTGGGTGAGTATAAGTTACCCATGTTAGAGGAGCGATTACAGGATAGCTCAAATCCTCCTGATAATGTCCTACAGTTTTGCTCCAAGCTGGGTCAATCAGATGGGATATTACTGGTTACTCCTGAATACAAAAATGGCTATCCTGGAGTATTAAAAAATGCCCTGGATTATCTGGAACCCCAGGCTTTAAAGTATAAACCTATTGGTATATGTACCGTGTCTTCTGGGAGATTTGGCGGACTTGATTGTTTGGCGCAGTTACGATTAGTCTGTCTGGCTTTAGGTGGGTTACCAATTCCAGATAAATTGCCTGTTGCCAATGTGAAGGAATTATTTGATGACAATGGTAATTTGTATGACTTGAGATTTAAAGCCAGGCTGGAATCTTTTATGAATGAACTGGCTTGGTATACCGAGGCGATGGTTAATCAAAAGCGCTACGTTTCTTTGTAAAAAAGAAGGGGAGTGTGGGGCGGGGGCGCGGGGAGTGTGGGTGGCGTGGGAAGATAATAGGAGATAATAGAAGATAATAAGAGATAAAATAAGATAAAAGAAGATAATAGCTGACAGCAGTCATTTTTTTGGTTGTATCAGCGCGATTGGGCTAAATATCCCGATTCCCGATTCCCGACTCCCGATTCCCGACTCCCGACTCCCGACTCCCGACTCCCGACTCCCGATTCCCGATTCCCGAGTCCCGACGAAGGCTAATATAAACTTTTATAACAAAAACTTGATTTCAATACTGACAGGCTGTCATACTCACTTTTGTGAACTATTCTTTCGGTAATGAATTTATGAACCATTTATACCTGTTCCTACGCAGGGTAGTGATTGTGTTCTTAGTGAGCACGCTTATGGCTGTCAGTACCTTTACAGGGAAAGCTGTCGCTGTGGGTGAGGGTGATACTGTACGACCTTTTGTCAATGTATGTACACTTAGGCGTCCAGACCCAAGCGAAGATCAGCCAGATTTTAAAAATCCGCCATTTGCAGATGCGGATAACGGTCCAGTTACTTTACGTGCAACTCAGGCCGATTTCACGTTAGAGGGAAATGGAAAAGGAGAACAAACTTACCAAGGCTACCTCTACGGAGCTAAATACACTAAGAGGGATGGGACAGTACTAAATGATGAGCAGCCGCTAAGCTATACGCCACCTGTGATCGAGGTGTCTCCTAGTCAGGAGAGGGAAGTAGGAGGAAAAAATATAATAGTTGATAACAACTTAAACGTAGACCTCATCAATGACTTACCAGTAAATGTTCAATTGGCAGGGAAATTACCACAAACAAAAGAAAATTTAGAGAGTGTATCTCAATACACTAACCTTCATTATCATGGCTTCAACGTATCACCTTTACTGGGTGCTGATGATGTTTTGGTGGAAGTTCACTCTAACGTGACACCGAAACCAGAAGAAATCCCGCTACCAGAGGGAAACCCTCTAGTAATAATAGATAATGATCATAGCAACCAGGTAACGCTTGCTCCTACAGGGAATACTCAAACTTATGATTTGATACCTGTTACCCCACTTGGTCAGACAACACCTGATTCAACCACTGGCACAAGCGCAAACCTTCCTGGTGGTTATTATCCGGGTGATAATCCTTCAAATTCTACATATGGTTCGATAGCTGATTACAATATGGGGTTCCTGATTCCAGACATCCATCAGTCTGGACTATTTTGGTATCATTCCCACGCCCACTCAATGAGCGATAATCAGGTTCGGGGTGGTCTCTCAGGTGGCATTATTATCAAGGGGAATGATGAATATTACGAACAATTTGCCAAACCTGTAGCAGCACTCCAAGCACAGATAAATGTTCCACTAGAGGCTGAATTTGAAGCAAACAGCCTTGAGCCACAAATAGCTCAACAGGTGATGACGTTTAAGGACTTTAATGATGTTTTAGGCACAGGGAAGGAGGATTGTTTCGTTCTCAATAGTCAAGTCAACCCAAAAATAACAATAAAGCCTGGAGAGATTCAGTTATGGCGCATTGCCAATATAGGGGCGGATCGGTACATGAATATTGCCCTAGAAAGTATCAAAGATCCAGGTTGGAGTAATACACTAAATACTACCGAATTGAATATAACAGATGCTTCCATAGAAGTGGATGAGCAAAATGGTAATATAAATGGTACTATCTCGTTTAATAAGATCAACTTGTCTGCATCGAATCAAGGCAGTTTAGAAGGTATCAATGCTACTAATGTAACTGTAATTGATAATTCAAATATTACAGATGTTAAAATAACAAGTGCAGATTTGAATGAAATAGTAATAAAGGCAGACGGAAGTATAAGCGGTAAAATAAAAAAAGCTAAAATAACAGCTTCTTTATCAGGTTCCCCAGCCGAAAATGTTCAATTAAAAGAAGGAAGTTTTATTGGTAAAATAACTAACATCTCAGACATACAAGATTATGCAATACCCAAATTTACTCAACCCTGGGGTAACTCAAACTTTTATATCTTGGCCCGTGATGGTGATGTTGTTGCAAATCCAGTAGCAACTAACTCAGTTCTATTACCACCTGCTGCCCGAGTAGAGCTTCTTGTAGTAGGAGGTCCAAAAGGTAGCACATATAATCTAGTTTCTGACCTTGACACCGACTTGACCACAAAGCAGCAACAGTGGGTTAACCTAGGAAATCAAAAAAGCTACTTGCTAGCAACTGTTGAGGTAGAAGGGGATGATGTTCAAAGTTACACATATAAACCTGACGGATCGACTGTGTCTGTGTGTGAAGATGGTTCTACAGGAGAAACTTGCAGCGACAACGAAAATACAAACTTAGATTACTTCATCAAAAATCAGGAACCATTGAAAATAGACAAGATACTGCCAGATCCTGATGTAGTAGCTAAATTGCCCTCATGTAATGAATTAGATCAACTAACAGTTGATCAGAAGGATAAATTGAGAGAATATCTGAGAGAATATCTGAGAATTAAGGAAGTTCCTGATCAAGAATTGGAGGAAAAGGTGCTCTATAAAGCTTGCATAACTCCATCAAATGCGTATACAGATCCACGTACCCAGAAACGTTACTTCTATTTCAGCTCAGGCGATGGTAAGTTTTTTCTAAAAGGATTTGAAACGCAAGCAGAAGCACATTTGGTACAAAATCCAGACAATCTAATTGATAATGAAAAAATCAAAGAAGTATTTGATGGAAATCGGATCGATAAAATTTCTAACGTGGGAGATATAGAAGAGTGGCATTTGGTCAATACAGATGATAATCCCCACGTTTTCCACATACACCAGCTTGATTTCGTAGTGACTAAGGCTACTTTTCCTGTTCCTTCGTCGGAGGCTGTTCCCGAGACATACAATAATTACCAGGTAGATAAAGGATCTTGTGATGATAGTGAGGTGACTCTTCCTTATCGTAATAATCATCCTGATTTTGATCCCGATCAAGGTGGTGATTCTACCAAAGAAGTACCTAAGGGACAAGAATGTAACCTAAAACCCCAAGGATATCGAGATGTAATTAACTTACCTCCACACAGCGTAACAACAGTTCGTATTCCCTTCGTAAATCCCTTCATTACAGGTGTATTTGTCTATCACTGCCATATACTAGCACATGAAGATCGAGGCATGATGCATAATCTGAAAGTGATCAATCCAAAAGCATTTAGCGAATTAAACCTGAAACGATTGAAAGGTATTTCCAAAGGAATAATAGACTTTCTTGGTATAGATGTGCATGTGGAGGTAAAAAATTAGTGATTTTAACCCCCGAAACTTTGACTACACTGTAGCCAAATCACTACATCTTTACCACTACCGAGGTGGGGCTGTGAGATATAAGCTGAAATCCTTACTGGATAATAATTTTAGCCCATAATTTACTTCAGGTGCGACCCGTGGGGAATTTAATTCCCCACGGGTCGCACCTAAAATATACATTCTGTTTTGGGCTGACTTTGGACGTAGTTATAAGGGTTTGAGCTTCCAGAAAATGACTTGAGGGTTAATTTGGGACTGTATCTTCCATCAGCCTATTGGCATCAAAGCCTTATAGAGTAAGCTTTTTGGGGCTCATGTCACCCCCTCAGTCTTCAACCTATCTTTTTTTGTCATTTATCTCAATCCCTCTTCCCACCTAGTCTACAGGCCAGATTGTCGCCCCCCCAGGACAGTGAGATGTACCCGGTGCCTAGAAGCCGGGGAATTTTTTTGTGGATGAGTCTTGACTTGAAACTTTCCAATTTTGATGTATCATCTTTTTTAGGAACCAATTTTATGGAGCAGCTAAGTGTTT
>NZ_JAAHHE010000401.1:2411-5239 GCF_010692525.1 Moorena sp. SIO3B2 | reverse complement strand
ACCTTCAACTTTCCAACCTTCAACACTTTGTGCCAGATATCGTTTGGTGTGAAATAGTCTATGGTCTGTAACCCTTTGATATCGCTAATATCTGGGCGAGAGCCAGTAGCGATCAGATACGCACGAGACCGCAAACGTCGGTTGTTGACTACAAAACCGAGGTGAGGCAGTCGGCAAAATTCCCCCTCACCCGTGATAATATCAATTCCTAAAGCAGCTAAAATAGCCGGAGAATTCTGTTCTGAGCAGTTGGCAACCACTAGATTAGCCCATTCCATCACCTCAGTTAGTGGTAGGGATGGAAACCCGGTCTGTGACATGTCTGGTTCAGTTGAATCAGCTATTTGAGGATAAATACGCCATTGAGCAGCGTCACGCATCTGCTCAAGCTTACGCCCAATCTCACTTAATACTCTGGTGTAAATAGCCCCTTGTCCTAGCCAGCTAGTTTGTCCTGGCTGAGGGTCTACCAGAGCCACACGAGCCTTTAAACCAGCAGCCGCAACAGCAGCATAGACACCAGCAGGAGTGCTACCAATGATAATTAGGTCATAGTCAACAGTCATTCGTCCAACAGTTAAAGGTTAGCAGGTTACAGGCAGCCCTTGGCGTTCCCGTAGGGTAGGTTGAAGGTTACAGGTTACAGGTTACAGGTGACGCGGTTTCAAGTTACAGGTTACAGGTTGAAAGTTACAGGTTTCAGGCTCTAACCTTGGCCTTTTGGCCACGCTACGCGAACAACCATCTAACTAACCTATCCGACAACAGACGCCTACGGCCAGCAACCTTCAACCTTCAACCTTCTAACCTTCAACCTTCAACCTTCAACCTTCAACCTTCTAACCTTCAACCTTCAACCTTCTAACCTTCAACCTTCTAACCTTCAACCTTCTAACCTTCAACTTATCAAGATAGCGTCTAAAGCTGTTAGTAAGCGTTGGTTATCTGCCTGTGTACGTACAGCGACCCGGAAAAAGCGATCGCCTAATTCCGGGAAGCTTAGGCAATCTCGAATCAGAATCCGATGGTGTTGGAGTAGTTGTGCTTGGATCTGTGAAGTGGATTTTTCTGAGTGTACTAGCAAGAAGTTAGCTGCACTGGGGTAAGGTTGGAGACCAGGTAACTTAGCCAGTCCCTGAAACAGTTGCCTACGCGCTGGTGCTAACCAATCCCAGGTTTGCTGTTGAAATGCTCTATCCTGGACCACGGCAGCTGCGGCTGCCGCTGCTAAGGTATTGATTGGCCAAGGGTCCCGCCACTTCTGCCAACGTTGGAGTCGCTCAGGGTGGGCAATGCCATAACCTAGTCTGAGTCCAGGAAGGCTGTAAAACTTGGTAAGCGATCGCAAAATTACCAAGTTCGGATAATCCCCAATTAAAGGAATCAGGCTTTGCTCCTGC
The DNA here is from genome assembly GCF_010692525.1 of Moorena sp. SIO3B2. Taxonomy (NCBI): domain Bacteria; kingdom Bacillati; phylum Cyanobacteriota; class Cyanophyceae; order Coleofasciculales; family Coleofasciculaceae; genus Moorena; species Moorena sp. SIO3B2. The sequence goes on along the minus strand of NZ_JAAHHE010000401.1, from coordinate 3,839 downwards.
TCAGGAGGCAGGAAATCCATGAAAGCCTCATCCACAACCACCAAAGCAAATTGCTTCAGATAAGGCTCAATTGCTTCTGAGGTAAACAATTGACCTGTGGGATTGTGGGGGGTATTCAGCAGCAAACCCTTTCGAGTCCCCTCTTGTGGGAGTAAGGAAGTAAGGGAGTCAGGGAGTAAGGGCATCAAAGAATCAATCTCGCGGCCCATCTCCCCATCTCCCCATCTGAGACTAGGTCTCGAGAGTTCCCTCATCAGGGGGCACTTCCTAATTCTTGCTCCAAATGCCTTCAGTCCCCGTTGGTAGTCCCTAAATGCTGGGGTAATCATCAAGGTCTGATCTAGTTCTGATAGCTCGCGACAAGCCCAAGTTAATAATTCGGCTGAGCCATTACCTGGAAGAATCCAGTCTGGGGGCAGGGTTGGATGCAGTTGCGTCAAACACTGCCGCAGCTCGGCATAATTGGGGTCAGGATAAGCTACCAGGTTATTTAGCCCAGACTCAATCGCTGCGATCGCACTTTTAGGGGGACCAAGAGGATTGATGCTGGCAGAAAAATCAAGAATTAAGGAAGGAGGACAGTTAGCCAGTGCTGCTGCCCAGGCTAAATTTCCCCCGTGAGTTGGTCGTTTCAAGGACAAGTTTCTGACTGAATCAGCGATTACTCCTTCGGTGGTGCAACTCTCTCTTTAAAAACCTTACCAGCAGAAAAGGCTGGAACCTTAGTTGCCGGAATTTCCATCTTTTCACCGGTTTTGGGATTGCGGCCCTCACGAGCCTTACGCTCCCGGGATTCAAAGGAACCAAAGCCCACTAAGGTGACTTTATCACCCTCGGACACTGCTTCCATAATCGTCTCTATCGTAGCAGTTAGTACTGCATCGGCTTGTTTTTTGGTTACAGTAGCTTTTTCCGCCACTTTATCAACTAATTCACCCTTATTCATTCAAATCTCCTTGTTTTTCAGATCATCCAACCAGGGTTTTCAACAAAAAAATCGCTGCAACACTCGCAGCTTCAAGGTTTCACTGCATTATTCTAATGTTTGCAATGCCTATATGGATCGTTGAATGCTTTAATTTATATAGATTTCAGAATTTTGCCCCAAAATGCTCCCCTAAATTTATTCCTGAGGGAGTAGGCAATCAGAATTTTTGATGATCAATCATTGTTAATTATATATAATTCATTTAAGGTAAGCCCCTCGCTCTAGCAGTGCTTGGTGAGCCTCCTATGGGATAGCAAAGGTGAGAGCCTTTTTTATATATTGACAATAAACCTTAAAATAAGGTATAATTAATGATTTATAAAAATTAAATCAAACCAAGTCAATAAAATTGTCAACCAAAAACAAATAAACACGTAAAAGTTTCAAAACCTAACTATTCCCACCACTAAAGTAGGGGGGAGTAGTCAAATCCATAAGTT
>NZ_JAAHHE010000401.1:0-1638 GCF_010692525.1 Moorena sp. SIO3B2 | reverse complement strand
TGGACATCCGTCACACCTGGCTGGAATGGATTATTATTTCGACCAAAACCAGGACGTGCGAAGAGTGATGGAGTACCAGCGGTTTCATTGAAACCCTCAATCACGTTATCAAAGGGAGCATTTTGTCTATCGAAGAATATATCACCGTCTCCGTCTACAGCACGAAAATCAAATGGCTCAATATTAGGAAACTGACCACTAATTACATCATCTCTACTGGGGGGATTAACCCTGCCGAAATTAACTGCTGCGGCTCCGCCATCACTGACTACAAAGGTATCATTAATCCCAAAGGAGAAACTGGCATTATAAGCATCCGTTCCAGCCAGGTTAACATCAATAATCTTGACATTTACTGCCACTTGACGGCGACGAGCATCCAACTGTTTGAGTAAAGAGGTCGCAATTTCAATTTGCCTGGGCTCACCTACCAGAGATATAGAATTAAGTCGCTCATCCGTAGATACTGCTAATCCCTCCAGCAACAGTGCCCCTTGGCTACCGTCTTCCCGCTCAGCGGTAACTGGTTGAATTTCTGGGGCTCGTTGGATTTGTCGCACCACTCGTTGGGTTTCAGGATCGATGATTTCTTCGGTCTCGCTTACTACCTGTTGCACTTCTGCTCCCTGAGTGGCTAAGAAAGTAGCAGCCCCTTGGGCACTGGCTTGATTGAGCCGTAGAGTACGACTAATTAAATTACGAGCGGCTTGAGGGAGTTTGGCCCCAACAAAAATTGTGCTTCCCCGACGGTTAGCCTGAAGACCAGACAGCTGAAGAATATAGTTGAAAGCATCTTGGACGGGTTCGTTTTCTAAATCAATAGAAATGGTGAACTGTGCTACACCCGAGTCTTCATCTGACTCAGCAAAGGCCAGATTGAGTCCAGCAGAACGAGCCAACAGAGACAACACTTCTCGAATCGGTGCTTCTCGTAATACTAAACGGGGCACTAGAATTGCTGTGCCAAGATCTATAGTGCTAGCAGCAGCATTAATATTGGAAACTGCAATATCCCCTACTGGTGGTGCTACTGCTCTAGGTAAGAAGGGGGGCGCTGGCGCAATCGGTTGCACCGCATTAGCTGGAGCTGCCGGTATCCCATCAATAATAATTTCTGGCTCAGGTACCAGCACATCTGGTTCAGGAGCCACGATTTCTGGAGGTTCAGGAGTTTCTGAGGGGTTAGCCTCTGTCTCTGGTTCTGGTTCAGAAAGTTCCGCTGGTTTCTCCATCTGTTCCGTTTCAGTATTAGTTTCTGTATTAGGAAATTGAGGATTAGGAACTTGAGCCAGCTTCATCACCGATGAGTCTTGGATAGATAATATCCCCTGATTCTCAGTAGTGGTGTCAATGCCTAAGGTAATTCCCTGAGCGTCCCTTTGGATCAGTGAACTTATTGGCAGTTTGTCAGTGCCTCGAATTGTCACCCTGACCCGGTTGTCATCTAGTTCCTTAACTGCAACCGCACTGATATTGGGTAGGGGGTTAGTTTCACGGAAGTTAGTCCCTTTGGGCAAACTCAGCTGGGTATTAACCAGATCAGCTACCAAAACATTGCCTTGGTTAACAGCAAAAATCTGTGGACGCTCATTGCCCCCTTTTGTCTCAAGTTTCAGTTCCAGTTCACTCCCCTGCTGG
>NZ_JAAHHE010000400.1:0-5269 GCF_010692525.1 Moorena sp. SIO3B2 | reverse complement strand
GATCAGGAAGATTAAAATTAGTGAGCCTATAAATTAAATGAGCAATGCCCACCAATACCGAGGCTAAGTTATGAAACACTATCATATCACCTCATAAAAGGTACCCTCAAGGGTACTGCCAAGCCAGAGTTAGATTTGACATTATATAAATGTGTTGATTGAAATTAATTACAGCAAGAGGTAAAACCCATGCCTTACAAATACGATAAACCCTGTGTGTTCCAAGTTCCGATCAAATTAGAAGTACCCATTGTGCTCGACCTAGCTGTAGGTGCTAAGCGTAAGTGCTTTACTAAGTATGAGGAAATGGAGATCGAAGAGAACGGAGCGGGTACTGATCCAGCCGAACCAGTTACCACTTAATCTCTCTAGCAATCTCTGACAAGAATCTTTGACGGCTGGCTTTAAATTAGTTCATAGAAATTAGTTCCTCAAATCCCCCTAGGCTTATCAAGTCAGGGGGGTTTTCTTAACCAGTCTCCTGCTAAGCTTAACGTAAGCATATGCCCTACGCGCACGCTACTTGAGGTGCCGTCAGCTGTCAGCCGTCAGCTTAAAATAAACCTCCCACGCTACTTGAGGTGCTTTCTGTAACTCAGCATTATTCGAATGCTGACCTGTTTTATTCTTAACGGTTTCCTCCTTAACCCTGCCGATAGCGCATACGGCGGTTTGCATAACTATCAGGTGCGCTTTCCGCATCTAATTATTAAATTCGCCACGGGTCGCACCTCAGGTACACAGGATTGTTTTCCCACTTCCGACTTCCGACTTCCCTGTTCTCTCTTCCCTGTTCCGGTGATCCGCTGTTCCCTGTTCCCTAAAATTCAGAAATTTGTACCTAACTGAATTGCAAACCGCTGATAGCTGATAGCTGATAGCTGATAACTGATAGCTGAATGCTTACAAGTTAACTAAAAGGTACCCTTAAGGGTACCGCAACTTGTTAGTAAATTATGAGACCATTGGGAGAGATTAAGACTACCTGCCAAACTACCTGATGGAGGGCAAATCATGCCTGACGAAAATATCCACGAATCCTCTTACAACTGTGAATTTGAGATTCCGATCAATTTTTTAGTTCCCTTCTCATTCAAGCCCACATTTGCTCCACAAAAGTGTACCTTCCAACTTTGCAATCACCCTGGTGCTAGTGCCAGTCCGCCACCCTATGGCTTGCGTCTTGATGGACTGCTCACTGGTAATGCCAGAGATATCTATACCTTTGATTTTGAGTACGAGGGCGCAGAGGTATTCCTCGACTACACCAGCACAGGTGAGATCCACATCTACGGAAAAGCCTTCGGTGGACAAAAAGAAGGGAAGAATTACAAAAAAAGGACAACTGACTACTGGGATATCGACTTTACCTACAAAGTTGTGGGACATAAAGACAACGATGCCTATGTCACCGAGAAAGCCTATGGCACATACAAGATTGGCATGGGTAAGGGGACAATCAAGTCTAAGAAGTTCAAGTCCTTTGATCTAGTAGACTACTTCGGTAATCATGAATACTCTTTCCGATTTGGTGATGATACGGAGCACCGGGGCCATAAAGGTATCTCTGGCTGGGGCTGGCTGAATCATAGTGATAGTGGTGCCAAAGATCGTATCTATAAGCACCTAGATTACTCTGACTGGCTATTCGTTGCTAAGATTCCTAAACTATCCATGGCTAAATGGAAGATGATCTGCTGGAGTGGCTTAGCCAGTGCAGTCTGGTGTGAGGATGATCCTAAGAAGTCCGAGCATGATTAGCGATTGGTTATAGCGCCGCGCGCAGTGTTGGGAGATGGGGAGATGGGGAGATGTAAGTGTGGTAAGTGTGGTAAGTGTGGGGGCGCGGGGAGATGGGGAGATGGGGAGATGAAGAGATGGGGAGATGAAGAGATGAGCAACTGGCTACCCAAGACGGCGCTAGCTCCGAAGCTCCCGACTCCCGACTCCCGACTCCCGACTCCCGACTCCCGACTCCCTAAAACGAAGAATGACTAACCACTAATAAATTTCTTGATCTGTCCCAGTTTGTCTTTGTAGGGAGCATAGCGCAACTGCAAATCCAGCCAGAAGGATTTCTTAAGCACGCTTTTTTGGTGAGAAAAGGTATCAAAACCAGCTTTCCCATGATAAGCACCCATGCCACTATCACCAACCCCACCAAATGGTAGGGAAGGAACATTTAGATGCATAACTGTTTCATTCAAGCAAACACCACCAGCAGAGGTCTGTTGCAAAACCTGCTGTTGCTTTGCTTTGTCTCTGGAGAAAAAATATAGCGCTAATGGTTTTGGTCTTTGGTTAACTATCCCAATGGCTTCATCTAAATTACTGTATTCAATCACAGGTAGAATCGGACCAAAGATTTCCTCTTCCATCACTTTATCCTCTAAGGAAATATTGTCGATGACCGTGGGAGCAATATAGCGGTCTTCTGGATTAGTTTGTCCACCAATTATGATGTCACCATCGTTGAGTAAGCTACTCAAACGCTGATAATGCTTATCACTGATAATCCGAGCATAATCTGGACTTTTGGCGGGATCGTCTCCATAAAATTTATGGATACAGGCTTTGATTTCCTGGAGTAAATCAGATTTAATCTCCCGATTGACCAGCAGATAGTCTGGTGCAACGCAGGTTTGACCGGCATTGAGAAACTTACCCCAAACAATTCGTTTTGCTGTAGTCTCTATCGGCACATCTGTCTCCACAATGCAGGGACTTTTACCCCCCAACTCTAGGGTGACGGGGGTTAGGTGTTTGGCAGCAGCAGTCATGATAATTCTGCCAACTTGGGTGCTGCCGGTGAACAAGATATGGTCGAATTTTTCTGCTAACAGTTCCTGACTAGTTTCTACTCCCCCTTCCACTACAGTAATATAGCTAGGGTCAAAGTTTTTCTGGATAATCTCTGCGATCGCACCAGAGGTGTGAGGGGAGATTTCAGAAGGTTTGATAACGCAACAGTTTCCCGCTGCGATCGCACCCACTAAAGGCGCAATGGCTAGAGCAAATGGATAGTTCCAGGGACTGATAATCAGTACTACTCCCAAGGGTTCGGGATAAATTTGACCCGAGCCTGGAAAATTTGCCATTGAGACCGGGACTCTTTTCGGCTTGACCCAGGATTTAATATGCTTGAGGGTGTGATCAATTTCCTGCACCAGGATAATTTCGGTAGCATAAGATTCAAATTCCGCCTTGTGCAGGTCGGCTTTCAAGCCTTCTAAAATGGCAGTATCATTTTCTAAAATAACTTGCTTGAGGCGCTTGAGTTGGGCGATCCGGAATGCCACATCTTTGGTTTTACCGGTGCTGAAAAAATTGCGCTGCTGAGCCAAAATATCCTTGACTTGACTGGTTTGTAGTTCAAGCATCTTAAAATTTAATCCCTGAACGGAAAAAAAAAATCATTTTGTTCTGGTTCAAGGTTAGCAATTATTTGATAGGATAGTTTATTGCTAAATACTTGCAAGAGTTTAGCGTAGGGTGGGTTAGGCGGCGAGTACTTTAAAAGCTCACCTTTGAAGAGATCTGTCCGCCGTAACCCACCAATATTCAGCGACTAATCGCTGTCTATACATTTACTTTATAAACAGCCTCTGAGTTCAGCTCCCTGAAAACATTCCTGAAAACTCCCGATGCCACTAAAAATTTCAGCACTATTGAGCGGTAACAAACCATGGCATCGTCTGGGTTTGCCTGGTTGGACAGTCTCCGTAATTGCGATCGCACTCCTGATTTGCGCACCAGTCCTATCTGTGCTGGGCAGTATGTTCTCCGATTCTTCGGAAGTATGGAGTCATTTAGTCTCCACTGTCTTAGGCAGTTACATTGTCAACTCCCTGTGGTTAATTATAGGTGTAGGTAGTGGAGTATTAATCCTTGGGGTTTCAACAGCATGGCTAGTAACCATGTGTCGCTTCTGGGGAAGCCGGGTGTTTGAATGGGCTTTACTACTGCCTCTGGCAGCACCAGCCTATTTACTTGCCTATACTTACACCAATATGCTGGACTTTTTTGGACCCGTACAGACCTGGCTGCGGCAGCTGTTTGGCTGGACTAGCGTGCAGGATTATTGGTTTCCCAATGTCCGGTCTCTGTGGGGTGCGATCGCAATGTTGTCTCTGGTGCTCTATCCCTACGTTTACCTAATCACCAGGGTAGCGTTCCTAGAGCAATCCGTCCGTACCCTAGAAGCTGCTCGTTCCCTCGGATGTAACCCTTGGCGTGGCTTCTTCACCGTCGCTCTACCCCTAGCCAGACCAGGGATCATGGCAGGTTTGGCCTTAGCACTGATGGAAACCCTAAGCGACTTTGGCACAGTAAAGTATTTCGGTGTCAGTACTTTCACTACAGGCATATATCGTACCTGGTTAGACATGGGTGAGAGGTCAGCTGCTGCTCAACTAGCCGCCTGTTTGCTACTATTTGTAATTATTTTAATTCTACTAGAACGCTGGTCTCGTAAGCAATCTCGCTATTATGAGACTAGCAGTAGTTACCAGGGAATCAAGCCATTTCCACTAACTGGGATCAGAGCCATACTCGCGTTTGTAGCCTGTTTCCTTCCCACTGCTCTTGGATTTTTAGCACCTGCAGCATTTTTGCTGCACATGACCATTAAAAATGCCGAGGAAACCTTAGATGATAATTTTTGGCAGCTAGCTACAAATAGTTTACTATTAGCAATTACAACAGCTGCGATTGCTATGGTCTTAGCATTAGTCATGGCTTATGGGCAACGTCTAGTGCCCAAACTAGGGATGCGCTTAGCAGTACGCACTGCTGCCATGGGTTACGCTATCCCTGGTTCAGTGATTGCAGTTGGTGTCTTGATGCCCTTAGGTCAGTTGGACAATATCATTGACAGCTGGATGCGGGATAACTTGGGCATATCCACCGGTTTAATTTTTAGTGGCACCATCATTGCTCTAGTATACGCCTATCTTGTGCGCTTCCTAGCAATTTCATTCAATACCGTTGAATCCAGCCTAGGTAAGATTAAGCCTAGTTTAGATGATGCCTCTCGCAGTCTCGGTTATGGACCTACGCTGACCCTAATCAAAGTTCACGCCCCATTAATGTGGGGAGGATTGTTAACAGCAGCCATGTTAGTGTTTGTGGATGTGATGAAAGAGTTACCAGCAACTCTGATCATGCGACCGTTTAATTTTGACACCCTGGCAGTACGAGTTTACCAGTATGCCTCCGATGAACGATTAATACAGGCATCAGCACCAGCCTTAGCGATTGTTTTAGTAGG